>CAYMJZ010000037.1:0-7536 GCA_964391445.1 Candidatus Woesearchaeota archaeon | reverse complement strand
TTATAATCTTCTTTTCAATTGTGAATAATCTATTTGCTTTTACCCAGCTTTTATAAGGTAACTTTTCATCCTCAAAGAAATCTTCTTCTAAAAGTATTCCTTTAGATAAAGGATTGCTTGTTATTAAACAGCAAATCAAGTCTCCAGAGTCATTCACTCTTTTATTTGAAACTATAAGCGCAGGCCTTTTTTTAGAACCAGACAAATCCGAATAAGGAAAAGGCATTAAAACAATATCGAGTTGTCTATATTTTATCCCAGAGACTATCGTATTCATTATTCCAATCTTTTTTTAAGAGATCTTCAGAGGCCAACATAGTAAATATATTTTCTTCTCTTTCCTCGCTATCAATTTTTTCCAATTCATTTACTCTTTTTTCAATAATTTTACGGACATATTCGCTCCACATTATTTCGGAATACTTACGCATTTTTTTGTAGATCTTATCATCTATGGACAAAGTAATATTAGTCATAAGAAAATAAGTGGATTCACTTATATAAATCTTTCTAATATCCTTGGCTTACAGTCATGCAGGCTCCAACATTGCCAAATGTATCTCTACATTTAATCTTGTAAACATTTCCATTCTGATAAGGCATCGTATGTACTTTTCCAGCTCCAGATAAAGCTATTCCAGATTCAAAATTAAATGAACAAGAATCTAAAGAGTATTCGCAAATAGATGCTTCATTAGTTATAACTGTCAGAGAGTTTCCAGAATTGTAAAGTCTAGTTATTGTAGGTCCAATATTATCTACTTGTATTGTAAACACAGAGTTACCTGATGCACTATTTCCAGCTCTATCTGTGCAGTTTAATCTTATATCATAATTTCCAGCAAAAAAGTTAAGATTCGGCTGTTTATGATTGCTCAAGCTCGTTGTAAAGAATGGGATGTATGTAGATCCGGAGTTTAATGAATACTGACAAAATGCCTTTCCATTATCTATTCCTCCAGAAGTAACTAATTCAAGATTCACAGTTACAGGTTCAGTTGCAGAGGATATTGTTACACCGTTAGGAGTTATAGATGAAATAGTCAAAGGAGTTGTAGTTTTTCTTACAACATATCCTCCAGAAGGTAAGCTCTGTTGGTTAGCATTTCTTCCAGGAGCAAGAGTAATGGAATTTTGTTGAATGTCTTGTCCCAAACAAGGTTGATCAGCACATCTGAAATAATAAGTGCTAATATCTCCTGTTACAGGAAGAACAGTAGTACACAAATATCCTTGAAGAGTTGACTGAGTCAGAGCATTATTACAATTAGCTTCATTTTCCATTAGTTCATATGCAACATCTAAAGAGCTAAATCTACATGTTGCAGGTTCATCAGTATAAAACTGCAAATTGAAATTAGTTGAAGTCAGTCCAACAACTCCTGGAGATTGAGGCACAAAATCATCATTCTCAATTATAGGAGGTTGTATATCATTCGCAGGAGATACCTTGAATCTAATATTATATTCTACATCATTATCGTTGCCACTTCTATCTTTACAAAGAACATACAAGTTATAGTCTCCTCTTCTTGCAGGGTCAGATGGATTTCCAGGAGCTTGCAAATCATCTAGTGTAGGCATAGCTCTATTATCTGTGTGCGCAGTCACATAAGCATTCAAGCTACTATCAAAGAATGTGTCTTCCATATCATCATATCCATTTGTAGGCCTTACTTCAGATATCTTACATTGAGCAGGCTCATTAGTTTTAATTCCAAATATAACTGCCTTATACTCTTGTATGGAAAAGTCAGAAGCAGAACTTCTTATTTCGACTCCAGTATCTGACTCTACAAAAGTATATCCACTAGGTAGAGATGTAGAATTAAATGAAATATCTGGAGCAGTTGAATCATCTGGTGCGATGTTTACACATAACTCATTTTCAGTTTCTGGATTGAGTAATTGACACGTCTTTCCAAGTGAAGCACATTTGTAAGCAGTACACTCTTCTCCAAGAGTTCCGCATTTATCACAATTGCTTCCCCCAGAAGGAGGTTGCCAAGGTAAACAAGTAAATTCGACTTTCTTTTCACGATATTCTCCAACTCCTGCAATAGATAAAATTGCAACAACCACTGCAACAACGATTGCAATGATCCATCCTACAACAGGTAGTGCTGCTGTTGAAAGAATTTGTGGTGCCACATAAGCCCATAAAGCATATCCTATAACTGCACCTGCAACAACTGCTATAGTCAAGTCATCTCCTTCTAATCCAAAAGCTAAACCTACAATATATCCTATGCCTGCCCCAACAGCAGCAGTTCCTAAAGTTGTACCGAATCCACTTATTGCGGTAGGAGCAGTAGTCGTTAATCCGAGATTATAAGCAATAACGCCTGAATAAATATAACCTGCAGCACCCAATCCTAGAAGTGTTAGTTGTTCTCCAAGTTTGCCTGGATCATCAAAATCAAAATCAATTCCAAACATCGCTTCAACTTGTTCTTCGCTAAATCCTTGAACTCTCTGTCCAGGATTAGGAGTAATATATTTTCTTAAAACTTCAACATAAGAATCTGATATCTTTGGTTGTCTATCTCCAGAAGTTGAATAACCATCTCCTACTTCTCCTGCTAAATTAACGTGCAGGCCACAATCTCCTAAACTCATACATAAATTATTCATTGTTTCTGCAAATTCAGCATCTTTACACCCACAATTTATTTTACAAGTCCACCTTCCTTCAATATTTTTCTTTTCATAATATGTGCATGTTTGTGTAGCAGCTTTACATATTGCCTGAGAATCTGGTTGAATCTCATCGGTTAATTCAAATCCAGGAGGGTATTTTGCAACACAGACATCAAATTTCCATTTATCAATCTCAACGTGTTTCAAATAACAATCAGGACTTTCTTCACACTTAGCAAGTTTATCTGCATTTTCATTGAATGAAGTGCACAAAGCTCCTGTATTAGTTCTACATTGAGCATTGGTAAAATCGTTACTCACATCTTGTTCAACGCAAACTCCATTTCTATATTCAGCGCAAGGTTCGGTTCTTATTTCCCCTTCAAAACATAATTTTCTATAATGTCTGCTTCCAGGAACATCTACTGCTCTTTCTTCATTTGTTCCATCAGCTCCATCTAATCCAGTCCATGAATCAAAAGCACACCAACTTTCTCCGTGTTCTCTTCTTTCTCCATTATCATCTACACAATACAAGTCTCTGCAAACATATTGTCCGTTATTTGTAGGGTTTGTATCTAAATTTGCTCTAACGGAACCACAAACACTCCCTTTGAGATAATCACAATTTCCACAAGCCTGTTCATTTATTATTTCTCCTTGAGAATTTCTTGTTAAGCTACAACTTTGTTGAATAGGAACAACACTTTGCCAATAAGAATTCAAATTCCTTTTTTGATAATCATATATATTAGCCTTATTTCCACAAGAGTCAACAAAGTATAATCCGTCTTTATCGTCAAAACATTGAGCATTTTCAGTTATCTCGCACTTAGTATTTAATTGAGAGTTAGTGCACAATTGACCAGGGTAAAATTCTCCTCCGTTTGTTGCACATCTAACTTCAGTAGTAAATTGACAATTGTAATTGTTTGTTTCAGGTATTAATTCAAGAACACAAGCCCCTTCTCTTTGAGTTCTGACTTTCTCAAGACATTGTATCTCTCCAGCAATTTGAGGATCCCATTGAACTCTAGTTCCTAGAGTTTGTCCAAGAACATTACATTGTTGAGAAGTAGTTAACTGTGCTTGAGAAGCACCTCCAGAACTATCAGGAGCTACTAAACAACATCCCCTATTACATTGAACTGGTTGTTGTGGATACCACGTCCCATTAGAATTTTCACAAACTGCTCTTGGAGAACCAGCAGAACATAATCCTAAATCTGCATCAAAACAAGTTCCTAATTGACAGGATGAAAAATCAGTTCTTCTTCCAGGAAAACAAGCAGAAGTACATTCACTATTACAAACAGATGAAGGATACTCTTGACAGTAACTTCCATCATTGTCTAGTAAACAAGTCTGAACAGAAATGGATTGAGCAGAAACAAGACCCTTGGACAAATAGTTTAGAGCTTTCTCTCTAATAAATGAAATAGCTCTAGATTCTTGAGAATTTCCATAATAATCTAGATCATTAGTTTCGCTCATTATGTAAGAAAATGCAATTCCGCTAAGAAGTATCAAAATAATTTCAAATATTGCTATATGTCGATAGTGCTTCTTACTATCAGCACTTCGATCATCTAAAAATCGAAATTGTTCATCTATTTTTTGATTTTCTTTAGTTAAAACCATCCTGCAGGCATTGCACACCCCCTTGTAGCAAATTCAATCTCCTCATTTGTTTTCTTATTCTTAACAGTATAAATCTTTGTTGAATCTTCCATTAAGTAAACCCTTATATCATATTCAGGATATAAAGTCATAAAACCATCATTACTGAAGTAACACCATTTAGCTTCTTGACTAATAATCTCACTAACTACAAACCCTATGCTTTGTATCTTAGTAAAAACAAAAGTATCAAATTTAGAAAACTTCTTTGTCTCTCCAGACTTGCTTATACTAATCTCATTTTCAAAACTTATTTCAACGACTTCTGGCTTCAATTTTGCTTCAACTTTCACATCTCCATTACTTGAAATTTCATAATTTCTTTCCTCTAATTCAGTTATCAAAGAAGAAAAACACTGTTCTGCATCAGTTTGAATTGCTTCATCAAACTCTTTTTCAATCTGAGAAACATAAAGCGGATACTGGTTAACACAAGGTTCAAAATTATTTATGTTTTTACATAGATAAGGAACTTCTTTAGTGTTGTACAAAATCTTATTTTCAAGAGACAGTAAACCTCCATTTGAAAGCATCTCGTCTAATATAATGCGAGCTCTTTCGTTTATACATGTACTTAGATAAGCATCTGGATTATCAAAATCTTGTTCTCTTGAAGTAACCGATCCTCTATTCAAAAGCATAACAATAAAGATAACTGCTACAATCAGCAAAGCAACAATAACAAATACTGTAACTTGTCCTTTTTTATTATTCATCATGCCTCTTTTTTAGACATGAAACTTTGTTTTTATATCCTTCTTTAGTCGTCCTGTTCGACTCTAGGTGCAAGAACAAAAGATAACATTACTTTACCAGATGGAAAGTTTAATCTCATAGGGTGATTATCTGAAAAGTTTATTTCAGCCCTGTTAGCAATTTTAGCACCCTTTACAAACTTTGAAAGATATTCTAAAGAGAATCGAGCAGAACTAGCATCTGAAAATATTTGAGCTTCATCTGATGAAAATTCAGTCTTAGCAGAATGCAAGTTGCTTGATTCAATAATGAATTTATCAGGTTGTGCGATGAATGTGCAAGCATCAGCTACAACAGCACAGTCTTCTATTGCATCAACAAAGGCTTGTGCATCAAGCTTAACAACACTCTTAAATTCCCATGCAGGCATCTGTTTATCATCTCCTTCAACATCAATTAAAGCAAGAGAAAATTCTCTCTTAATCTTATCATTAATTATTATTTTTAGAGAACTCTCTTCTCTTTCAATTACAAGAGAGCTTCCCATCTTGCATCTTTTCATAATTGAATTCAAATTTTCTAGATTAACTCCCAAAGTTTCATCTTTGTCTATTACAAATTCAGAAAACAAATCACTTGGAATGTTAAAATAGCACATAGCAACATTTGCAGGGTCAAGAGCAGTCAAACTCATTCCTTCCTTAGTCACCTTAATTCTTACCTCAGTAACCAATTCAGAAATAATTCCTATCAAATGGCTTAAAATTCTAGGATCCTCTAATTTTAACCTCATATTCTTTAGGGCTATATTTTACTTTTAAGCATTATGGTGCTAAGAATAACAATTCATATAAATCAAACATATACAGAAAGACTATGTCTGATGATAAGGGGGTTAGTGAAAAGGAAAAAAGAATCAGAGCAATAACAAAGTTATATTATTCTAATCCTAAGGTACAACAAGCACTATTAGAGTTTGCAAAAGATAGAGAGGTAGTTCCAAGGTATTTTGAAGGTTTTGGTAAAAGGCCAGATACATTACAATATAATTCAGACATAATGGGTCTAGTAAATAAAGGAGCAACATCATTTCATGCTTCAGAAGAGATATGGAATGACCCTTTAGCAATAAACTCAGACATGACTCACAAAGAAATGTCTGAAAACAGAAAAGCTTGGGACCTATTGATAGATATAGACTCTCCTTTTCTTGATTATTCTAAGATAGCAGCAACATTATTAGTAGAAGAGCTAGAATCATTTGGAGTAAATAGCTATGGTGTGAAATTCTCAGGTTCTAAAGGACTTCACATAATAGTGCCATCAAATGCTTTCCCTTCAGAATTTAAAGGAATGAAAACAAAAGATATGTTTCCAGAATGGCCTAGAGCAATAGTAGAATTCTTGATGCAAAAAATAAAACCAAAATTTAGTCTAAAACTAAAAGAACTTGGGATAAACTTCGAAGCAGTAAAGGAAAGAATGAACCTCTCAAAAGAAGATCTTCTAACAATTACTTGTCCAAAACCAGGGTGCAATGGAACTGCAAATAAAAAAAATTCAGTCTCATTCAAATGTAATGTCTGTTCAGTAAATTTAGAGAGGCCTGACTATAAAATAACTGCAAAAAAATTGAGGTGTACTAATGATACGTGCAGAGGTTTTTTTGAAGTAATTAGCTCAAAAGAATATTTCAAATGTGAGAAATGTGGTTTTTCAACCTTAAATAAATCAGAAGTAGAGTCAAGAAATAAAGTCACAATATCTTCAAAATCTGAATATGCTCGTGAGTTTGCAGAAGACTTGAAAACAGAGGAGATAGCACCTCTTGATCTAGTTTTAGTTGCTCCAAGACATTTATTCAGAATGCCTTATTCACTACATGAAAAAACTTCTTTATCAAGTGTAGTTTTAGAAAAAGAAGAAATCTCATCTTTTACTCCTGCAAACGCAAATCCTCTAAAAATCAATATAAAACCTTTCTACAAGAAAGCAAAGGATAACGAAGCAGAATATCTACTTGAAACTTCTATCAATTGGAAAGAGCAAAATAAACCAAAAGAAGAAAAGAAAAGAATTTCTGAAGAATATGTTGCAGATTATACTGGCGTGACTGAAGAGATGTATCCCCAATCAATAAAGAAACTTCTTAAAGGACTACAAGAAGGAAGAAAAAGAGGACTTTTTGTTTTATTGACATTCTTAAGATGCTTGAACTATCCAGACGATTATGTCTCTCAAAAAATAAATGACTGGAACAAGTTAAATGATCCTCCTCTTAAGGAAGGTTATGTTAAATCTCAGTTGGATTGGCACTTCAAGCAAAGAAAGAAAATCCTTCCTCCAAACTATAGTAATGATTCATTTTACAAAGACTTGAAATTAATAGACAAGGCTCCGGAGGCAAAAAATCCTTTAGTAGAAGTTTCAAGAAAATTAAGAAAAGTCAATTCAAATCAATAGTGATAAACTGTCTTTCCTGCTGATTTGCTCTTCTTATCGCAAGCTGATTTCTTATTA
>CAYMJZ010000036.1:0-7871 GCA_964391445.1 Candidatus Woesearchaeota archaeon | reverse complement strand
AACAGCCCATATATAAATTGTATTAGTTATTTTTCCAATTTTCTTTTTGTTGTCAATGTTTCTAGAATATTCATTTCTGCTTTATGTGTGGAAATATCATTGTTTTAATCATGTGATATTCTTGACTCATTGTTGGTTGTTAAAGGTTTTGAATTTTTAACAATTTAAAGATTTTACCTCAAGGTTTATTAACTTCTAAAAACTTATGCAAGTGATGGTTAAGATAGAAATAAATGTAAATAAAAGACATTTAATCTTTCTTACTTTTTTATTTGTAAGTCTTACTGGTTTGATTTTGGTCATTGCTCAACCTACAACGCCCACTAATCCAGGACATTCTATAAATGATGTTTTCGGGGTTGCTCCTAATTGCCTTTCTAATCCTGGACATCCTTATTGCTCAACCATATCAAGTCTTGGGTGGGCACCGCAGGATGTAGCAATTGCTTCAGGTTATTCTGCTACGTCAGTTAATTCTCTAGCACTTCAAGGTCAAACATTGAATAGTTTTTGTTTATCTAATACAAATGGTTGTCAAAATATAATAAATAGTTATGGTAGAGGATCTATTGTAGGAGGAGGGTCAGATGCTATACCTGTTGCTGGTGTTTCTTGTTCTTATTGGGGATCTGCTTCTTGTAGCGGTCAGACGTTAGTTTGTCCACAGGCATCAACTAGACAATTTAGCGGTTCTAGACAGGCAACCTATTATGGAGGCTCTGGAAATCCTGAATTTGCCTTCAGTAATACATATATTTGCGTGAGAAATTAATGGGCTTAAAACACTTTATAAAGGACAATTCTTTTGATAACTTATGAGGTTGATAGTAATATTTATTGTAGCTATTTTTCTTTTTTTTGGAGCTTTTACATTTTATTATTATAACACTGGAATCTTGTTGCAACCTGCTAGTACTTTTGTATTAGATGGTTCTTTAGCTCCTATCGGAGCTTCTGCCCAAGGAACTAATGGAGTTTTATTTGACGGGGTAAATTATATTTTTTATCACTTGCCTGCTGGAAGCTTAACTGCAGATGTGGTTTATGGTATAGACATTAATCATGCAGATATAAATGAAGGATTGTTAAATGTTTATGATTATGTCTCAAACACTTATCCTGTTTTTAATGGAGGAACATCTTATAGGAACTCTGCAGGTGTAGTTTTATCCCCTTTGCAATTTTCTCAATCTGCGAATACAGTACTTAGTCATCAGAGAAATGGAGATGTCGTTAGTCTTAGTTATATTGAAACTTTTGAAGGGGTTACAACCGAAAAAAGACTTGATATTGAGATTAAAGGCAAAACTCTTATAGTAAGATCTTACGCCGTTAATCCTTCAACTTCTCCAAATAATAATTACGCAGGTTTTAATTTAGGAAAAATAAGCAATGTTAGTTCTGCAAGAGCAATTCAAGTGCCTTATATGAAAACAGCTACAGTTAGTGTAATAAATAATGAGTATTTCATTTCTAATTATATTGATTGGACTAAATCTAACTCTAATGATAATCCTGTTCAAAATTGGCCTTTACTATCTGGATCTACATTCACTAATTCTTTCTCTTCAAACTATATTCCTGGACAAAATAATGTTTATAATTCTCTAGATGATACTGCTTATATTACTGTAAGTGATAAAATTCAAGATACTTTTATGAAAATTCATAGACAAAAATCTCAATACCGAGATGACTTGAATAAAAGAGTTGTTTTCGAAATTTATGCTCTAACACATCAAATGTTTTTTGATAATTCTAATCCAAATGGAAGATTTTACCCTAATGCAAAATACATGATTGATACTCTTGGAGACTATGGGTTAAGAGACTTATTCTTTGTCTTACACAGTTCTATTGCAACTACCCCTAATGGCGTGGCTTATAATAAAGTATGTCCTACCTCTCAATGGTATGGGTCTCAAGAAGATTTTATCGCTTTGAAAAATACTGTATACTCTTACGGAGGGATATTTGCTCCAGTTCATGATGACAAAGGAAGTATGTTTCAGAGTTCACCTTATTGGAATAATTATTCTGATGCAGATAGGAATCCTATAAACCCACACCAACCAGATTTTCCTATTGCTATAAATCCTGATGGAAAATGTGCTTTAAGTTCATGGTATATTCCAGGATTTTCATCATTGGGTTATTATTATAGAATTGCGATTGATAAAATGATTAATTATGTAGAAGATGACTTAGCTATTTGTCTAGAAAACTATATTGATGGAAACGCACATTATTTGGACGTCACTGCAAAAACTAGTCTTGATGAATTAATAGATTATTCTCAATTTAATATAAATTCGAGAACAATAGCTCAAGGAATTAAAAATAACATGGACTTCAATGATGCGGTTAGAAATGCTGTTGGAGGACCCTTAACTGCAGAATGAGGAGAACAGATATTACAAACGATAGACAGTTTATTATTCGGACACATCGAATCTTATAATAGAGAGATTTTTGGGAGGGAAGATGCTCCTGTAATTCCTGATTTTGAGCTAATTTCTGTTAAACCTCTTAGTGCAAATAAGGGTATGGGCTCGATTGATAGATGGATTAGACCATCTGGGCCTGTAGTTGGGTGGTGGCCTCCTGTTGTATTTTCTGACTTCGTTATAGATAAATCTGATAAATACAGAGCAACAACTATTGCCTTTGGACATACAGGGTTTGTGGATGATATTTTTATGTTTACTCAAGGAAGTCAAGCTACAGTTTCCGAAATTTTAAATTATGTAACTAAGGAATATTACATCTTCTCAAAGATGCAAGAACTGTATTTGGGAAGTGATATCGAATCGATTATTTATTATAAAAATAATCAACCGATGGACACAAGCACCATACTAAAATCTTTTAATTCGCAAACGGAACAAGATACTTACTTTAGAGATTTTGTTAAACTTAAGAACGCTTATTCAAATGGTCTTGAAGTTTATGTTAACAGACATGTTAGTGAAAACTGGCAAATAAATGTAAATGGAGGGGATCATTACTTACCTCCTAATGGTTGGCTTGCTCATCATCCTGCTTCTGGATTGCTTGTTTATTCTGCTTTAGTTGATGTTAACGGAAATCCTTCTCCTACTGGACATAGAGTTGATTATGTTGGGTCTGATGAATATATAATGGTAAATGGTAGAGGCGTTCAGACTAGTTTTGGCCAGGACTATTTTGGAAATGAAATAAATTCTACATACCTTACAGTGATAAAACCAAATGGCTGGAAGTTATCCGAGACTTCTTTTGGAGAGTTTTTAACTATGAATTCTCCAATTTCTATAAACAGTTTAAACCCAAGTTCTTTCTACACCTCATCTAATCCTCCTTGGATTACAGTAACTCGCACGACAAGTAGTATTCCTCTATCTGATAATTTCGGGATTTTAATTAAAGAATCTTCTAACCCTCAATGGCCTCAAAACCCGCCTCTTTATTGCTTTCATTTTCCTAGTATTGGAAGTGGAGGAACTGGAACTTGCGAATATATTGATTCGGATACAGTAAGATTTAGGACTGAAATAAATTACCCGCCTAATAACTATGATGTGATTTATACTGACTTGACAAATGTTAATAGCCCTAAGTACTCTAATGTTGTTTCTTTGACTGTTACTCCTGCACAATTCTGCGGAGATAATATTTGTAATGGTCTTGAATCATGTTCTACTTGTGAACAAGACTGTGGTGCATGTCCTGGGACAATTCCTAACACTCCATCTGGATTGACTGTGGGAAGCCCTACCGCTAGCAGTTTAACTTTAACTTGGACAGATAACAGTAATGATGAAAATGGATTTATAATTAATTACAAACTTCACTCCGAAGCTAATTGGTCTGTGATTAATGTAACTTCTCCTAATGCTCAGAGTTATATACATACTGGTTTGAATTCAAATACTGAATATGACTACCAGATTCTAGCATACAACTCAATTGGTCAGTCAGGGGTATATCCTTCTTCAACAACCTATGTTTCTGGGACGACTAGTGCTCCTCCTAGCCCAGGATCTACTGGAGGTTCTGGAGGAAGCAGTGGAGGAAGTACTGGAAGTGTTAGACCAACTCCAGTTAAGCCACAATGTTCTGATGGTAAAGACAACGATAATGATGGTAAAATAGATTATCCTGCAGATACTGGATGTTTAAGTTCGCAGGATAATGCAGAGTTAGATGTTCCTTCAACCAATACTCAAATTGATGAAGAAGACAATACTGCTTATGAAAGTGAAACTAGCGAATCTAAAGAAATTAGAATAAGATTAATATTCTGGGCAGTTACTGGAATACTTTTAACTGGAATAGCAATTGTATTAACTACAATAATTAGATCAATAAATTCTCGCGAGAGATTTAAACAATTAACTGCTAAGATTAAGGATTCTAGTTCTTTAAATGTTAAGCCAGAACAATTCTGACGTCAACCGCTTTTCCTTCTTTGTTGTTTAATATATAAGGATTAATGTCTAATTCAGAGATGTCTTTATTTTTTTCGGGAATTTTTGAAACTTCTACTAAATCTTGTTTTAATTTTTCAACATTTAATTTTATGTTTCTAAAGCCTTCGAATAGTTTCTTTGATTTTAGTTCTTCTATCATTGACTCTGCATCCTGCTTTGTTATTGGACACTTGCGAATTGAAACATCGTTTAAAAGTTCTGTGAAAATTCCCCCTAACCCCAATAAAATTACATAATTAAAAGTTGCATCTTTTTTTAAGCCTATAATTAATTGTTGACCTTCTATGAATTTCTGAACAAGAATTCCTTTTAATTTTAGCTTATGATTTTTTGCTTTTGAGAGAAGTTCGTTAAAACTTGATTCTATTTCCTGTTCTCTATGAACTATCAAAACCCCTCCAAATTCTGTTTTATGAATTGCATCTGGAGAGAGTATTTTCATAACTAAAGGAGCTTTAATCTTCAAGTCTTTTAAAGAAGTTATCACTTGAGTTTCCGGAATATCCAGATACTTTGATATTAAGTCTTGAGACTTATTTGCATCAAGGACCTCTGTTTTCATAAATGAATTAATATATTTTAGATTAAATATCTATCTTTTATGTTAAAATTTATATAGGGATTGATTTTATTTACGTTATGGGTTTGATGATGTTTTATGGTACTGAATGTGTGCATTGTCATGAGATGATGCCTCTTGTTCAGAAACTTGAAAAAGAGCTCAAAGTCAAAGTAGAGATGATTGAAACATGGCATAATGCTGCGAACGCTCAGAAATTGCAAAAATGTGATAAAGGGCGTTGTGGCGGTGTTCCTTTCTTTTACAATGATAAAAATGATAAGTTTATTTGTGGTGCAGCTGAATACGAGGATCTGAAAAAGTGGGCCAAGGGCTAATTTTATATACTTCTTTCTTTAAAATTAATTGAGGGATGATGGAAAAAGTAATTGGTGAATTTGATGTAAAATATTTGCAAATACTTGATGAGAATGGAAATTGCGATGAAAAAAATAAGCCCAAGATTTCTGATGATGTCTTGAAAGAGATGTATAGATTTTTGATTTTGACTAAGACATTCGATGATAAGGCTTTGAAATTGCAGAGGCAGGGAAGAATGGGAACTTATGCTCCTATGCGAGGTCAAGAGGCATGTCAAATTGGTTCTGCATTTGCAATGCAGAAAAATGATTGGGTTTTTCCTGCTTTCAGAGAGAATGGTGTATACATGATTAAAGGTGTTGCTCCTGAAATGCTTTACAGATATTGGATTGGAGATGAACGAGGAATGCAAATACCAAATGGAATTAATATTTTACCAGTTTCAATTACTGTTGGGGCTCATTTACCTCACGCGGTTGGTGCTGCAATGGGATTTAATTATTTAGGAGAAAAAAATGTTTCAATTGTTTATTTTGGAGATGGAGCCACAAGTGAAGGCGATTTTCATACTGCATTAAATTTTGCTGGAGTGTATAATGCGCCTTGTGTTTTCATTTGTCAGAATAATCAATGGGCAATTTCAGTTCCAGTAAAAGAACAGACTGCTTCACAGACTATTGCTCAGAAAGCAATAGCTTATGGTTTTCCTGGAATACAAGTTGATGGTAATGATGTTTTTGCAGTCTATAAAGCAACTAAGGATGCAATAGATAGAGCTCGTGCCGGACAAGGACCTACATTAATTGAGTGTTTTACTTACAGGCTTGCAGACCATACTACAAGCGATGATGCTAAAAGATACAGAAATGAAAATGAAATTGTTGAGTGGGTTAAAAAAGATCCAATTGTTAGATTTGAAAAATATCTTTCAGATAAAAAAATAATAAATCCTGTTTTAATTGGAAAGGTAAAAGCTGAAGCAGAACAACAAATTGAAAGAGCAGTAAAAAATGCTGAGTCTGCCAAGCCACAACCTCCTACTGAAATGTTTGATTATCTCTTCGAGAGTTTGACTGATGATATGAAGGAACAAAGAGAGCAAGCTTCTAGAGAAAATAAAATAATTTCAAAGACAACTTCTGGGGAAAATAGTGCAAAGAATGCTGGTGTTGTTGGAGAACTTGAAGAGGCTTAGTAGAAAGGTTTATTAATATGGTGTTAATATCTTATTAACATGGTAAAAGCAATAATTGATATTAATGATAATGCAAATAGGGTAATCAACATAGTGAAAGCTAAAGAGAGCCTTAATGATAAAAGTGAAGCGATTAATATAATAATTGAGGCTTATGGTAAGGAAATGCTTGAACCTGAATTGAGGCCTGAATTCATAAAGGAGCTTCTTGAAGCCCAAAAAGAAAAAACTGTTAAAATAAAAGATTTTGCTTCACATTATAATTAAATGTATAATTTAGAGATTAGAGAATCAGTAGATAAAATATTTTCTAAATTAGCTAAGAAAGATAGAGTATCTTTTGAATATATTAGTAAAAAGATTATTGAAATTAGAGAAAATCCTTATCATTTTAAACCATTACGTTCTCCAATGCAGAGTTATAGAAGGGTGCATATAGGAAATTTTGTTTTAATTTATTCGATTGATGAAATTAATAAAACTGTAATCATTGAAAGATATAAACATCATGATGAAGCTTACAAAGTTTAAACCAGCTCTTTCCTAATCCAATTTTGAAAGTCGCTGATTTGTTGATTTGTATGTGGTAATTTTTCCTTTATACAATCCAAACCTGTGCATATCTTTTCAGGATGATACTCTGTATTATTAAGACATTTTTCTATTTCTTCAACTAATTGAGTATCCAAACAGTCAGTAAACATTTTTGTTTTTGAAATTTTTCCTGCATCTGTGTTAATATGAAGATCAATAAATGCCCAATCAAACTTTTCAGTTAACTGATGCTTGAAATTAGGAGTTTCCCCTAAAACCCATTTATTATCTTTTATAGAATTATAATATTTATTCAATTCTGGGATTTGTTTTAAATGGTTGTGGTCTAAAATTTCTATTTTTTTCTCTGACTTGTAAGTATTAAAGAATTCTTCAATAATTGCATTTGTTAATAAATTATGATTTATTGAGGGGTTGAATTCTGCCAAGTTTGCTACCCTTGCCTTTACTGAAGAAGTTCCTTTTGCTTCTAACTTTTTTGGATGAGGCGTAAGAAGATCATTTAATTTTGATAAGTCTACATTTATTAGAAGAGTTCCATGATGAAAGGCTTTTGATGGATTTTCTTTGAAAGCTGAGCCTGATATCTTTTTACCATTTACTAAAATATCATTCCTTCCTGACTGTTCTGCTTTAATTCCAAATTTAGCTAATGCTTTTATTATTATATCAAAATTTCTTTTTCTATCATATTCTGAACGTGGAGAAAGGAATGTAAATATTGTGTTTCCTAAATCTTGATATACCGCTCCTCCTCCACTCTGTCTTC
>CAYMJZ010000035.1:0-7921 GCA_964391445.1 Candidatus Woesearchaeota archaeon | reverse complement strand
TATTTAGATTAATTTGAAATTTCATCTGACCTCAATTAACCAAATTATTCTAGATTAATAAGTCTTACTAACACTCCTTTCAGGATTAAAATTATAATCTATAAACTATTGCTTTCTTCACCAAACCATTCTTAACGTAAGATAATAAGTTCCGGCATCTTGCGGAACACTTACCTATTAAGTAAATTTTTTTCATCTCGAGGAGCTATTGATTTAGAGTTATCAAGCCTTACTCTTCCAATACTAAATGTCATATCTTGATCAAAATTAGGGTTTTCAAGCTTAAAACCTTCTTCATCAATCCTCAAGAATGTTTACTAAATTATTTATTTAAACCTTATTAGTCAAATCTATTATTAATATAATCTATCATTGAGCTTCCATTGAGTTTTATAGTAGAAGGCCCATTTCTAATATAAAATTCTTCAACTCCATTATCTTTCAAAAAGACTCTTTTATTGCTAGAAACACATTCAATTTTCAAGACTTTCTTATCAGTTATTTCAAACAAGTCATATTTTATTAAATGCATGAATTGAGCTCCAATTGAATTTTTAATCATGTTATTCAAATGAAGTTTAAGTTTATCATCGCTCACAAAAGCATCTTTTTCAAGGCCTAAAATTTCTCCTTTATCAGATATTCCAACCATCAAAATACCTCCCTCAGTATTAAGATATGCTACTAATGTTTTTAATATTGAATTTTCAATATTTTTATCAAAAGAGTTTGTATGAAGGTTCATCCTAATCGACGATTTAAACTCTAATTTTGGACCCTCTCCTCTAGAAATAATAGTCTTAATCTTCTCAACAGAGTTATCCAGTTTATCAGAATTCAAAAGTTTAGGATTCTTTCTTATAATTCCGGCAATAAGCATGCTCATAGGGTTTCCTATTCCTTTTCTCTTGTAGAAATATCCTCCTGCAGAAACGATAAACGCAGCAGTGCCGTTTATTATCAAGTCTATTGCAACAACTCCTGTTCCAATTTGTTGTAATCCGAATCCAAAAATATTATCTAAAGAAAATTCCAAAACTTCCCATATTGTTCCAAGAGTAAATGAAAGAGCAAATGCAAGAGTAACAACCATAAATGGGCTAGAGTCCAAATGCTCATGTTCTTCTAAAACAAGGATCACAGTTAGTCCAACAAAACTTAATGCAACAGAAGCAACACCCTTCAATAATATATCCCACCACCAAAGATTAGCAAAAGCTCCTCGGACCTCTCCTAAGAATAAAGCTCCATAAATTATTAATAAAATAGTAATCTGTACTTCACTTCCAGTTTTTATTCCAAATTTATCTAATATTTTAGGAGTAAATGTAGCAACAAACGCAATAACGCAGAAAGTCATTGCCAAATCTCTTCCTCTAAAGAATGCACTTAAGAAACCAAGAATCAAAACAAATCGAACAGCGTTTGTAACAATCAATCCAACAGACATTCTGGAAAACACTCTTTTAAGCATACAAATAACAATTACGCAATTATAAAAGAATTTTGATACTAACAATCTCTTTTTAAACTGCGAATTCTTTCAATTAGCATGAGAGTAAAGTTTGCATTTTCATCAAGAAAAACAAGGAAAATAGACAGTCACAACAAGCATAGACAGGAGTATCCTTCCTTAGCTAGAGAAGTAATCTCCTCTTCAGACATCATTTTGCAAGTCCTTGATGCCAGATTCATCAAAGAAACAAGAAACTTTGCTATGGAAGAATATGCTCGCGAACATGGAAAAATCCTAATCCATATCTTAAACAAAGCAGACCTAGTGGATCATATGAAAATAAGGCAATCTGAGGAACTGAAAGATTTACAAAACTATATTTTTGTTTCATGTAAAAAACATCAAGGCCGTCGCGAATTAAGAGATGGAATAAAAATACAGGCAAAAAACTTCAAACGTGCAAAAAAGAACTCTGAAAAAACTAAAGAAGAAATAGACTCGGAAGACCATTTAGATATTCATAAACACGGAGTAGGATATAAGAAATTCTTCAAAACAGGTAATGAAGTTCATGTAGGGGTAATAGGATATCCAAATGTAGGCAAATCTTCATTGATAAATATGTTAACTGGGAGAGGCTCTGCAAGAACTTCACCAAAAGCAGGATTTACAAGGGGAATTCAGAAAGTAAAACTTGCAGAAGGAATAATGCTTCTAGATACTCCAGGAGTAATGTCTGATGAAGACGCGGCTGCAAGCCAACAGGCACACTTGAAGAAACACGCAATGATAGGAGTAAGAACTTACGACTCTACAAAGAATCCTGAATTTGTAGTTGCTGAAATAATGGCAGACAATCCAGGTTTGTTTGAATCTCATTATCACATAGAAGCAAAAGGAGACTCAGAAATTCTATTAGAAGAATTAGGAAAAAAGAGAAATTTGCTAATCAAGGGTGGAAATATCGACCTAGACAGAACTGCTCGTTTAGTTCTAAAAGACTGGCAATCTGGCAAAATAAGGAAATAAATTACTCAGAATAAACAAATTCTCTAACATTGCTCAATAATTCAGCAATATCCCTCTGCGAGGCAACATCTTGAGGAACATTTCTCTCAAATGTAATAAGAGCTTCTTCTAAATCTGCAATATAACCAGCTACTTTTGTTTTTCTTTGTTTTGGATCGATCTCTTCTTCCACAACTCCAGCAGGAGCACTATCATAAATTTGAGCGATGGCTTGTCTAGTAGACTGATATGTTCTATCTAAGTTAAAAAGCTGATCAAGAAAACCTCTCACAACAGGAGCATTATATCTCTCAAGAGCCATACAAACTTAAACCTTCAAGTCTATTTAATCTTTGTTGTAATAAGCAAGTTTAAATAAATAAAATCTATATCTTAGTATGGATCCAATTATGGCTGCCGCTCTTTTGGGAGGCATTGGTGGATTAACAAGAGGCGTTGTAGGTCTGTTAAAAGCTCTTTCTCTTAGAAGAAGAATAATTTGGTCATACTATTTAATTACAGTATTAACCGCAGTAATAATCGGAATATTTGTAGGAATAGTATTCAACTTTGACCCAAGACTGTCTCTTCTTTCAGGTTATGCAGGTACAGATATTTTAGAAGGAATTTACAAATCGTTTGCGATACAGAAAGTTTACACAGCTCCAAAAGGTAAAAAATAAAATTATTTTAATAATGATGTGATATCTTTAATTAAACTAACGAAAGGCTCCATAGCTCTTAGTTCCACAGGAATATCGGCTAATTGAGAATCATATGTGGTCCTAAGTTTTGATTTTACTTCTCTCTCTTTATATAAAGTATCTTTAATCCAAGCTGAAAATTCATTTTCAGGTAGAAATGCAACTCTTTCTGGTCCTTTGAGATGTTCTAATGCTCTTAATGTTTCTTCTCTAGCATCCCTCAAAGTAGCATAGGCAACAACGTATTTTATTGATTTATTATAATTGCTCATAGAATTGGCTCATTTTATCTTTATTTAAATATTATTATATAATTGCATAAATTTAAATCTCATAAAATATTAATATGACAAAAGATGGCAAATCCAGATTTAATCAGATTTATTCTTGAGGCAAGAAAAAGAGGTTTTACAGATATAAAAATTACAGAGTCTCTTCTTAGCAATGGATGGCCGATGCATGAAATTCACTTAGGTTTTGAAGCATTAAGAGAACACCATTTTAAAAAGAGTATTACAATATGGTTAGACAAAGAAGTCATAAATCTCTTAGAAAAAAGAGCAAAAAGAAATTTAATGACTCTTCCAGAACAAGTAGAAGACATTGTTAGAAGAAGTATAGCAAATCAAAAACCTACACAACAAAAAGAAAAACTTGATGATATGTTAGTTGGATTATTCTCTAGAAAAACTAAAAAGTAAAATTACAAATCAACTATTGACTTGAATCCACCATTTGCCATTTTCTTCATATCAAAAGGCATATCAGTATATGTTGCATCTTTGTACTTTTCACTCATGTACTTCATTACTTTTTTATTTACAGAATCTCTATGTGCTCTGTTTTTGTAAGTTATAAAAGAAAATCCAACTGTCTCTCCAGGTTTTGTCTTAGTCATTTTAGTGAAGTAAAGAGGAGTCATACTAGGGTCAGGAGATTTAGGGTGTAAGTCATCACCTATACACTCCACATACTGCAAAGCACCAAACTTCTTCCATATTTTTCCAGCATCAGATGCCATTTTTTTATATTCTACAATCTTAGATTTCTTCAAAACAAAAACAAAACCATCAACATATGCCATGGTTATTTTTTGTCTCTCTTTCTATGATGGTGTACGTGAACAATAGTTTTTTTACCTGGAATAATTATCCCTACAATTAATAAGATCAAGCTCAATAATATTAAAGGGATGCCAAAAACTGCTCCGATTATAGTCTTTGTAAGCATCCATCCTATCAAGAAACAAACAAAAGCACCGATTATCCATGAATTTCTCATAACAAACTCCAAATCAATCCATAGTCTGAGCTAGATATCCCAAAATCGATAGTTCCATTTGCCCAAAGTATCAATGCTATTCCAAGAGCTATCATTATCAGCCCTATAAACAATCTCATCCATCTCTTTTGTTTATCCTTCCAAGCTTTAACAGATTCAGCTGAAACTCCGAATGCAACAACACATAAAATTATTATCAAAGGCAGTACAAATATAAAGTTGTACAATACTAACAACCAGAATACATCCATACTAAATCCTATTTTTGCAAGCAATGTTGTTATCGCTAAATAAGGCCCTCCAGTGCAAGGTAATTCTACTGCCGCAACAAATATTCCCAGTAATATTGCTCCAGGAACGGATACTTTCTTCACCATTTTCTTTATTTGTTCTGCTCTCCTAGCAGGAATAGCCAAAGTTATTCCTTTACCATACCAGAAAAAGTCCTTTGCTTCTATTATCCCTAAGATAATGACAAGAACTCCAACTATCCAGCTTAATGGTTCAGAAATATTAAATTTCTGTATGAATGCCAGCAATCCAAATCCAGCGATTAAATATGTAAAGAATACTGCAGAAATATAGATTATTCCTACCTTAATCATCTTAGATTTATTTTTGCTTAATGCAAGTAAAGTGCTTATCAGCAGAACAAGTACTCCGATAGCACAAGGATTTATAGAATCGATAGCTGCAGTAAGAATCACTACAGGTAATGCTGGTAAAGAAACAGCCATTTCCGTAGCCACCTTAATTCCTCACTTTAGGCGCAACGCATCCTGACGCAACAGCCAATTCTTCAAATGTAGGTTCACCTACCAATCTTGTTGTAGGATCATTATTAAACTCAAATGTTGCATAAGCTTCTATTCCCTTCTCAATACAAAGAAGAGATTGTTCATTATCTCCCCTAGGATCACATTCAACGTATTCTATATGTCTGAAAGATTCACCAAAGTTCTTTTTTACTTTAGCACAATGAGGGCACCAAAAAGCTCCGTACATAACTCCACCTTTTTCAGTAAGACATTTAGCAAAATTATCAATATCTTCTTGAGCATAACTTTCTCCAGATTTACCAATTACAATCAAAACTGCAATTATCCCAATAATCAAAAGTGCTCCTAGCACAAGCATCCCCTTTCCTTTTTTTTGATTCTCTTTTTTAGCCATTTTTAATTTTGAAAGATAATATTAGTGATATTAAGATTACTGCATCTAGTGCTAGGCAGAATATGCAATAAGTCTTTAGTATAAAATGTTGTATTAGAAACAGGTAAAATCCATAAACTATTGAAAATACCATTATTCCTCTTATCAATTTTGCATTACTCTTTCTGTTAATGAAAAGAAACTTATCCTTTTTATATTTTAAGTTTAATATCAAAACAAAAAATAAAGTAAGTAAACCAAGAAAAGCGTTTGTAGTTATAAAATCAAAAAATAAATTTATTCCAGAAATATCTATCAAGGGCAATGGCAAGTTAAAATCAATAGTTAATAAATAAGAAATTCCATCTAAATTAGCGTAAGGGCTCTTGTTTACGATTCCACAATTGAATCCTTCTCCAAATGTACAGAATTTAGAAGCAGAAACAGAAAAATGTTCATATATAAGAAAAGCAGAAATTAAAATTCCAATTATTAAAAATACGCTCAATAACTTTCTTGATTTAGACATTATGTTTTTTCTCCCTGTCACGAACATGACTGCCAACAATCATCCCTGCTCCAATTAAGATAAGGTTCTTGATGATATATTGGCCTTCAAGAGTCATTACAAATGGGAACTTTATATAGATTACTTCAGGCAATAAAACTAATGGCAAGAAAGTTCCAATCATCTGAAATGCCATTAAAAATAATCCTGCCCTAACAAGAGGTCTAAATAAAATACAAACTCCTATTGCAACTTCCCACCAACCCAAGAGAGGAACAAACCAAGAAGGGTCAACAAAGTAAACTGTTTTAGTTACAAGTTCATCAGCGCTGCTCAATCCAAGTGGCTTAAGAATTCCAAACCAAATAAAAACTATGGAAAGAGAATATTTCAAAAAGTAATACCCCCAATGTTTCAACCAATCAGTTATTTCTTTATCAACATGGTCAAATTCGCGTTTCATATCAATCTCTTAAATAACTTAATATCCTTTAGTTTTCTTAGCTCATTCATTATTTTTTTCCTTATCTCTTCATCTAAAGCCTCAGGAGGAAAAACTCCTCTTCTCTTTATATTTGGAAGTTCCATCAGAAATAGTTTTACAGATAGGGCAGTAGGATAAGAAATAAAATTTGCCATCAAATCTAATTTGTTAATCTCTTTTTGTGAAGGAAATACTACAGAATATTTAATTATCTTATTCTTATTTTTTAGTTTTCCTATTGCCTCCACAGACATAGCGAATCTTGCCTCTGGAAACTTCTTTTCATCTCCAGGTACGGAATCAGGTAAGAGTTTTGTCAAAACATCCAATGGCTTAACTTCGACACCATTAACTAAAATATTTCTCTCAGATAGCAACCCAAGAGCAAGGATGATTCTTGATACATCAATATTATTATCATGTATCTTCACATCAAGTTTTTTAGTCTTTACATAAAGAGGGATTGAACCAACTTCATCTTGAGCAAAATAGCATGTCTTTTTCTTTCCAATAGGTTTTGGAAAAGTATATTCCTCTTCGCTTCCAAAACTCTCAACAAGTTTGAAATCTCCATTTTCATAAATCATTGGCTTAGTAGAAAGTTCATCTAAAAGCCATTCCTTATTCCAAGAGAAATAAATCTCTTTACTTCCAGTATCTTCAACCATCCTAATCTTAATGTGATCTACTTCATCTAAATAAGAGGCACATTCGGCAGCCATTAAATTATCAAGTCCCGGAGCAACGCCTGCTTCAATCAGAGCAATCTTATCATTTTTTACAAAATCTTTATCATGATCGACTTGTTCCATTTTATAAGGGATCTTAGCTTTTGGATCAGGGTCAAGGTCCCAAAATGAAGCAGTGTCTACATAATTAACTCTTGCACCAATACATGCTCCCATTATTTGAAGGTTAAATTTAGGATGAGTAGCATTAACAACAACATAAGGATTTTCTTCCGTAATAAAGTTTAGAAGACCTTTTTCATCAGTCAAATCTATTAGCCTATGTTTAACCTTCCCTATTTTCTGCTCTCTCTTAAAGCCTCTGTCTCCACATACTATCTCTTCAATGCTTTTTTCTTTTGATAGAAGTCTAGCCAGTACAGATCCAACAGAACCGTGACCTAAAACCACCACTTTCATTATAACTTAAACTCTTTTTAGCTTTTATATCTTTAGTGAGAATGTTCAAATCCGTGAAAAGATAAACGCCCAGACCCGGATTACTACAACTTGTAAAAGTTGGAGTTAGACAACGACATGTTCGTTGGCGTATGTTCAAATCCGTGAAAAGATAAACGCCCAGACCCGGATTTGAACCGG
>CAYMJZ010000034.1:0-8123 GCA_964391445.1 Candidatus Woesearchaeota archaeon | reverse complement strand
GATACTACAATGAATCCTAAAACAAGAATGCTTAAAAAAGTTACAATTGAAGATGGAGTTAAAGCTGATGAAGTATTTTCTAAATTAATGGGGGATGAAGTTGAACATAGAAAACAGTTCATCGCTGAACGTGCACACGAGGCGCAAATTGACATATGATTAATACTATAAAAAATACAATGGAGGTAAAACTATAATGGCAGAAGAAAATGAAGAGATAGAAGTTATCGATGTTACTCTTAGTGAGAGCGAGATAGATGAGATGATTGCTCACTTGATGGAATTGAAAGAACATAAAACGAATGTTCAATTTCCACTAGCTTCTGACCTTGATTTAAACGTTACATTTACTAATGAAGAGGCAGATGAAGAGGAGCATGTTGAAGAACAACATGTAGAATCTGATAAGCAAATGACCGAGGTTAAACAATAATTAACATGGCAGAAGAAAATGGAAAGAAGGAAGAACAGATAGATGAGGAAGTAGCTAAAATGGAAGCTAAGCGTCGAGAGAAGGAACAGATAGGAGATGAAAAAGGAGTATTCGGCGCTGAAATAGTCGAAGAAATGGAACAGGCTTTCATAGACTACGCTATGTCAGTTATAGTTGATAGAGCATTACCTTCAGTAGAGGATGGATTGAAACCAGTTCACAGAAGAATTTTGTATGCGATGCATATGCTTGGATTAGATTCTAGCAAACCTACTATGAAATCAGCTAGAATTACTGGAGAGACAATGGGTAAGTTCCACCCTCATGGAAACATGGCAATTTATGATGCGATGGTTAGAATGGCTCAAGACTTCTCTTTACGTTATCCTTTAGTTCACGGACAAGGTAACTTTGGTAGCATGGATGGAGATAGTGCTGCTGCTGAACGTTATACTGAAGCTAAACTAAGCAAGATTTCTGGAGAGTTACTCGCAGATATAGAAAAAGAAACAGTTGTTATGAGGCCTAACTTCGATAACTCTTTGAAAGAACCTGAGACTCTTCCTTCTAAGATTCCTAATCTTTTGTTAAATGGAGCAACAGGTATTGCAGTAGGTATGGCTACAAACATCCCTCCACACAACTTGAATGAAATTTCTGATGCGGTGATTTCTTATATTGAGAATCAAAATGTAACTGTTGAAGATTTAATTGGAATTGTTAAGGGTCCTGATTTCCCAACTGGAGGAATAATTACTGGTGCTGGAATTAAGGAAATGTATCGTTCTGGTAAGGGTAAAATAATTATTCGTGCTAAATCTGAAATTGAAGAGGATAAGAAAGGAAAGAGCTCAATTATTATTACAGAAATTCCTTACATGGTGAACAAGGCAGATCTAGTAAAGAATATTGCCCAACTTGCAACTGAGAAGAAATTGCCAGACATATCTGATTTAAGGGACGAATCATCTAAAGGAAAAGTTAGAATAGTTATTGAATTGAAAAAAGGAGTTGATCCTAAATTTACTTTAAACCAGCTTTACAAATTTACTAATTTACAGACAAGCTTTGATGCTAATTTACTTGCTCTTGTAGGTAAACAGCCTAGGGTCATGAATTTGCTTGACATAATTAAAGAGTATGTCAATTATAGAAGAGTAGTAGTAAGAAAGAGAAGCGAATTTGATTTGAACAAGGCAAAAGACAGACTTGAAATTGTTCTTGGTCTACTTATTGCTTTGAAACATATTGATGAGGTTGTTAGTTTCATTAAGAAGTCTGAAGATGCTAAATCTGCACTTGAAGGCTTAATGAAGAAATTTGGAATGACTGAAAGACAGGCTAAAGCAGTTCTTGAGATTAGATTGCAACAACTTACTCATATGGAAGCTGAGAAACTTCGCGATGAAGAAAAGAAACTTAAAGAGATTATTTCAGAATTAGAAAAAATATTGTCTGATGAAAAAGAAATTTTGAAAGTAATTAAGAAAGAAGTTAATGAAGTTAAGAACAAATTTGGAGATGATAGAAGAACTAAAGTAATAAGAAATGTTGAAGAAATTACTGAAAAGGACTTGATTGAAAAGAAAGATGTTGTTGTAATGATAACAAACTCTGGATATATTAAGAGAGTTGATTTGAAAGCTTACAAGGAACAACGCAGAGGTGGAGTTGGAGTTACAGGAACTGACTTGAAGGATGAGGATTTTGTTACAAGCATGATTTCATGTTCTACGCATGATCACTTATTGTTCTTTACAACTAGAGGTCGTTTGTATTGGCTTAAAGCTAATGATGTTCCTGCCTCTGAAAGACAAAGCAAAGGAAAAGCTCTTGTTAATGTTCTTGACTTAAGAGATGAAGCAGTTGCAAGTGTAATGTCTGTATCTGATTTTGATAAAGGATATTTGATGTTTGTAACTAAACTTGGAATTGTTAAGAAGATTGCAGTTTCAGATGTTTCCAAACCTAGAGCTACAGGAGTTAGAGTAATGAACATGCCAGTTGATAATTCGGATATATTGATTAGTGTAATGAGAGTTTCAGATAATCAGGAAGTATTGATTACAACTTCTGACGGTAAAGCTATACGCTTTAACGCAGATGAAGTTAGACAAATGGGTCGTGCTAGTTATGGAGTTAAGGGAATAGAATTGAATGCTAAGGACGAAGTTGTTTCTCTTGTGCCTGTTCCTACAAAGAATCCTGAAAAGACATCTATCTTGACAGTAACTGATAAAGGATATGGTAAGAGAAGTGCTTTGGATGAATACCGCTTGACTGGCAGAGGTGGTAAGGGAGTAATTAATATTAGAACTGAGGATAAGAATGGTTCTGTTGTTAGAAGCCTTCCAGTTACAGAGGACTCTTCAATTATTGCTACAACAAAGCAAGGCATGGTTGTAAGAATTTCAGTTGATGAATTACGAGAAATGGGTAGGGCTACTCAAGGCGTTAGAGTTGTCAAACTCAAGGATAATGATAAAGTAGTTGATGTCGTTCTAGTCCCAGAAGAAGAAGTTAAAGTTTAAACAACACTATATTTTTATACAATAATCTGTTTGGTCTTGTATGGACTTAAGCGAAGAACAAACAAGAAAAAATATAATAGATCCTTGGTTAAAAAGTGAAGGTTGGAAAGAAGAATATATTAAAGCAGAAGTCAATTCTGTAAAATCTGATTTTAAATCTAGAAAGTATGAACTAAAAAAAGGAGATGGTAAAGAAGAAGGAAGATTCATTGATTATTTGCTCCTTGACCAACATAAAAGTCCTTTAGCCATAATCGAAGCAAAGAGATTTTCATTAGATGCTGAGAAGGGAAGCATACAATCTACCACTTACCAGAAAGATATCGAATCTCAAACAGGAATAGCTATACCTATTTTTTTAACTAATGGTAAAACTTGGTATATTAAAGAGAAAGGATATCCTACAAGAAAAGTTTCAGGACCATTTTCACAAAAAGACTTAGAAAGAAGGACTCAATTAAGCAAAGAAAAGCAAAAGTTATCATCTATAGGAATTAACCCAAAAATAATTGATAGATCAAAAAATGTTGAAATTGCAAAACATGTTCTTAATCACTTAGAAAAAGGTAACAAACACGCTTTGATAAACATGGCTACTGGAACTGGAAAGACTAGAGTTTCAATGGGAATAATAGATGCATTAATTAGAGCAAGATATATTCAAAACGTTCTTTTCGTTGTGGATAGAATATCTTTAGGTAAACAAGCTTTTTCAGCATTTGATGATACCCCAATAAGAAATGAACCTAGAACATTATTAAATGAAGAGGGAGACTTTGACATGGATAAAAGAATCTATGTCTCTACTGTTCAAACTTTGATGGCTAAGGATCCAGAAAAAGCTCACAAATTTCAAAAATTTAGCCCTGGATTTTTCGACTTAATTGTTTTTGATGAAGCACACAGATCTTATTATGATAAACAAAACCTTGTAAACGAATATTTTGATGCAATAAAGATAGGATTAACTGCAACTCCTTCAAATGATGAAGATAAGAATACCTACAAATTATTTGAATGCGTTAAAGGTGAACCCACTGTAAAATATGATTATCATGAAGCATTAAATGATGGAGTGCTGGTAAATTATGATGCTCAAATAATTTCTACTAAAGTTATGGAATTAGGCATCAATGGCATGGATCTAGACAAAGATCTCAAGAACGAACTCCAAAAACAAGAGCTAGATCCAGAAAATTTTCAAGTTCCTGGAACTAGATTTGCTAAATTTTTTAGTGATAAAAAAACAAATGAATTGATTGTTACGGAATTTATGAATCGTTGTTACAAAACAGAAGATGATAAACCTTGTAAGACAATATTCTTCTGTGCAAGTGTAAAACACGCAGAAGAACTAAAGAAAACATTTGGAACACTATATCCAAACTTAAGCGAAGATGTAGAAGCCATTACTTCTGATAAACACAGATATATGGATGAGGTAAATAGATTTAAGAAAGAATCTTCTCCAAGAATTGCTCTTTCAGTAGGAGTATTAGAAACAGGGGTAGATATTCCAGAAATTATGAATCTAGTTTTTGTTAGACCTGTTTTCTCACATACTAGTTTCTGGCAAATGCTTGGTCGCGGTACAAGAAATTATGCTTCATGTAAAAATAAATCTTGGTTGCCTTTGCAAGATGGAGTACACGTAAAAGAAGACTTTAGGATACTAGACTTCAAGTTTGGAGATTTTTCAAACGTAAAACAGCATCAATTAGAACAAAAAGCCAAATCAACTATTTCCACTGATCTAAAAGTTAGTATATTTACAAAAGAAGTTGAACTATTAAAGAAAAAACTTACAAAACAAGAAAAAGAAATAATTGAAGCCAGAATTGTAGAAGATATGTCTAAGATCAATCAGAAGTCATTCATAGTAAAACCTCAAATAGAAATAATTAAGAAAATAGTAACAAAAAGATTTGACCTTGAAGAACATATCAAAGCGTTAAAAGATGAAATAGCTCCTTTGATGAAATTTACAGAGTTTGGAGATGGAAGGGTACAAACCTTCATTTCTCATTGCATTGATTTATTTAGATATCTAAAAGAAAACGATAAGGATTCAATTAATCAAGAACAGGACTTTCTAATAGAAAGAATAGAAAATATTTGGAGTTCAAATCTTCAAGTTATAAAGAAAAGACAATCTGAATTATTGAAGATAATGCAACCAGAATTCTGGAACAATCTAACTTTTTCAGACATAGACTTCCTAATAAGAGAAATAGCTCCATTAATGAAATATTATGAACTAGAAAGAAAGAAAATAATTCAAATTGATGCACCAGATTTCACTAGAGGGGTAGAGTCATTCAAAATGGAAGTGAAAGAAAATCCTAATTTAGAATACCTTAGAAACACACCCCTTATGAAGAAAATGGCAAAGGAAGGAGTTACTTGGAAGGAACTTATGGACATAGAAAAGACCCTAACTCAAATAAATCCTATGTGGACAATTGAAAATATTCAGAAAAGAGAAGACTTTGTAGTATTCTTAAGAAAGATCTTAGAACTTAAAGACTTACCAGATCCGCAAGAACTTATCAAGCAACACTTTGAAAAGTTAATAGTTGAAAATAACCAAGATTTCACAACGGAACAAATCCACTTCCTTAGATTAATTGAGAAGTTCTTTGCCTATAACAAACATCTAACTCCTAAAGACCTAACATCTCACCCCTTAGCAGATGAAAATCCCTTTGACAAGTTCTCACATAGCGAACTTAAGAATATTATAAGTGTAGTTGAAAATATCAAGATTAAGTAGGTAAACCTAAGGTAAACCAGATAAATATATAAAGAAAAGATATCAAAGAATTACATGGTCGATGATAAGCCAATAAGAGAGGAAGACAATAAAGTCGTGATGTCTAAGTTACCTAGAGATGAATTTGCTAATTTCAAGAAACTTTGTGATAGAGAAAATAAGACAATAAATAAAAAGATACGTGAACTTATCAATAAAGATATTAATGAGAATTTTGGTTTTGCTAAAGAATTAAATGCAACAAAGAGGAGATTTTTCGTTCCAGCGGAAAACAGGTTTGTTGATTTGTTTGAGGTGAATGAATGAGTTCAAATGAATTAATTATTAAAATTTTAGATACTATGCTTAAAAAAGATTCATTTAAGTTAAATATGAAAGAACTGCATCAATTTGGCTCTAAAAAAGAAATAGATTTAATAATTCAATTTTTAGGCGAAAGTCAGCTAATTAGATATGATTCTGGTGGAGAACCAGGTTATTTTCTTGCCCCAAAAGGAATGTCTTATTTAAATGAACAAAAAAGCGAAAAGATACAATATGAATTCAATATAATGGTTGCATTTACAGGTACAATAATTGCTTTAATTGGGATATATAATTTTCTAAAAGAAGACTTTATGTATCATTTTGTAAATGCTCTAATTCTAAAAATAATCTTCTTGTTTTTAATTTCAATCTGTGTTATTCCTCTAATAAATATTATTTTTATTTATCTTAAGAACGAGGTATTTAGAAAATGAGTGAAATAAAAATAACAAAAGAAAGTATTAATGAACTATTCAATAAAATAGCCAATTATAGGGGCGTAATTATACAAGATAGCATTAATGTGGAGGCTATGCTTGGATCAATAATAATTAACTATTTTATAATGGAAAATAAGCATAGTGAATTTTTAACTAAAGTTATTGAGGATGAAAATTTCTCTTTTGGTTTTAAAATTAATATTATAAACCAAATAAATTTTGAAACATATGAAGGTTTTATTGAGGATCTTAGAAGAATAAATAATATTAGAAATATATTTGCTCATTGTTTGCCTGGTTCTGTAACTACTGGTGCTTTGTCTTATTACAATAAGAATAAAAAGAAAGAAGAATTAGCAGAGCTAAAAGATTTTCATGAAGAGTTTATAACTAAGGTAGTAAAGGTTAACGATCAATTAAATAAAATATTTTGGAAGTTGGTTTATGAATCTAATAGGAAGAAGTCAAATGAAAACAAAACAAACTAACCAATCAGCAATTGAATGGAAAGAGGTCTCGCTTGGAGACATTTGTGAAGTTAAAAAAGGTAATTCAATAACTAAAAATACAATTACGCATGGAAATATTCCAGTTATAGCTGGTGGACAACAACCAGCATATTACCACAATGTTTCAAACAGAAACGGAGAAACTTTAACAGTTAGTGGTTCAGGAGCTTATGCAGGATTCGTTGCATATTTTGATATTCCTATTTTTGCATCTGATTGTTCAACCATTCAAGTTAATCAAAAACAGCAAATCTCTACAAGGTATATCTATTTATTTTTAAAGTCAAAACAAGATTCAATTTACAAGTTACAAAAAGGAATTGCACAACCTCACGTTTATCCTAAAGATATTGAATCAATAAAAATCCCCATCCCATTCCGCAATGGACAACCAGACCTAGAAACCCAAAAAGCAATTGTCTCAATACTGGAAAAAGCTGAACAACTTAAAGAAAAAAGAAAACAATCTTTGAAGTTATTGGATGAATATGTTAAGAGCGTGTTTAATGAGATGTTTGTGGGGAAGAGATTTGAAAAAATGAAAGGAAGAGATTTATTTGAATTATCTTACGGAAAAGGGCTTTCTGAAGAAGAAAGAGATGATGGAAAATACCCTGTGTATGGTTCTAACGGAGTTGTAGGAAAACATAGCAAATATTTAGTAGAAAGTCCTGGTATAATTATAGGAAGAAAAGGATCTATTGGAGAAGTTAATTTTGCAAAAGAAAACTTTTGGCCAATAGATACTACATATTATATTAATCCAAAAGCAAAGTTTAATATTATTTTTCTATTTTATTTATTAAAATGTTATAATCTAAAATTAAACACTTCTACTGCAATACCTGGTTTGAATCGTAATGATGTTTATTCAATGAGCTTTATTTATCCACCATTAGAATTCCAACAAAAATTCGCGTCAATTGTTGAACATGTTGAACTTCTAAAAGAAAAACAAAACAAGAGCTTGCAAGAAATAGAAACATTATTCAATGCTTTAATGCAAAAAGCGTTTAATGGGGATCTTGTGAGATGAAATACATATTTTTAGATGAAAGTGGCGAATTGGGTTTTAAAAAATCATCAAGTAACTATTTTATAATTACTTTATTGGCCTGTGATGAGGGAGAA
>CAYMJZ010000033.1:0-8184 GCA_964391445.1 Candidatus Woesearchaeota archaeon | reverse complement strand
TTTTTTATAATAAATTGATATAATTTTTCATAACTTTTACTTTTTCCTATGGCCCCCCCCCCCACATGAAGTTTAGCGACATGATGTAACGACCTCTTAATCTCCATTTTGTTATTAGATGCGAAGCGAGCTATTTCACGTGCAACATTTTTTCTTAATTTGTATGTATTTCCCCACATTACATATCCAAACCAGCCTTCTAAACTGTTTAGAAAATCCGTTGATCTAATTTCTCCTTCTTTATATCTAATTTTTAGACTAATGAATCTTTTCTTGAAATATCTAACATTTCTTTTCCTTGCTATTCTATAATGATAGAATTCTTTAAAACCAAGCAAAGTAACCCCTCTGTATAAAGAGAATATTTTAGATTTGCCTGGATGCAACTTTAACTTTAAATATCTAAGGTACTTTGCTATTTTATCTTTGCATTCTTCTAATCTTTCCTTACTTTCATCTAAAATAACAAAATCATCCACGTACCTTAGGTAATACTTCATTTTTAACTTATGTTTAACAAAGTAGTCTAAACAATTAAGGTAGACATTAGCGAAAAATTGAGATGTCATGTTTCCTAGAGGCATTCCTCTATCTGGATCGTCATAATTTTTTATGACTTTATAAATTAACTTTATTAATTTTATATCTCTTATTTTCTTTTCTAAAAGATACATTATAGTATTATGATCAACAGAATCAAAAAAATGTTTGATGTCTGCTTTAAGAGCATAGCCTATTACACTATTATTGTCAAAAGCATTTTTTACTAATTTTCCATTTTTAGTAACTTTTCTTTTGAATGAAGAAAACCTATCTAATGCTGCAAGCGTACCTTTTCCCAATCTATTAGCATAGTTATCAAAAATGAATATTTTCTCATAAATCGGCTCAAGAATGTTCACAATTGCATGGTGGACTACTCTATCCTTAAAAATAGACTTTCGAATAACTCTCGTTTTAGGATCACGAATAACGAACTTTTTCAGAGGAAATGGTTGATAAGTTTGAGATTCTAGCTCTTTTTTAATTTCTTGTAGATTTTCTTCTAGGTTCTCTTGGAATAATTTTACATAAAACTTAGAGGTTTTATTCTTTCTTGCTTTCATAAAAGCTTTTCTTATATTTCTGTATGAACACAATTTCGGATACAAATTTTTGTAAGTTTTCATATTAAGCCCTAGCCCAAGCTATTCTACCGTCCTCATTGTCGTTAGTCAGATTCCTGTTCCTGGCATTCAGATTCAAGTTCCTGTTACGGATGAGCACTCCAGCGAGCTTATCCATAACCATTATCTCACTGTAACTTTAATATTTGCAAAAGGGTTTCCCAAGCTCCTTTTATAGCTACTAATTATCGTTGCTGTATTTTACACAACTTTCGTTGTAAATTACAGATAAGCGTGTAGCCCGTTATACTACTCTTCACCAATCTATTTTGGGAATAGATCTCCAAGCGTTATAGCTAGGGCATGGAAAAAAGAAAAAGTTCGTTTTTATGGTTTATTATACCGCATACCTTTATTTCTAATGTTACTATATAGTTACAACAATACAAACATTTAAATAGGATATAATATCCCACTTTATCATATGAAACAGAAACTCAGCGTAACAATTGAGGAAGAAACACTTAAAATGATAGAGGAAGCTCTAAAAAGCAATACTTTTAGGAACAAATCTCATTTAGTAGATTATGGACTTAATAAATTCTTAAATGAGGTTAATCAAAAACAATAACATGGCTAAACCAACGTTACAAGATAAAGTGAAAGAAGTATATAGTAAGCTTAGAAGCGACTTCTATCTTTGCAGGGACGATTTTGAATCTGGTGGAGAGCAATTTAACTCTGCTTTGCTTTTTGGTACGCTTACACAATTAAACAGGGGAAGACAATTGCTATTTGGAGAGTATGGTGGAGGTAAAACTACTTCTGCTGAATATCTTAACTCTGCCTTTAATGGGCTGCCTTTAGACTTAGTAAAAAGGGTTCAACTTAGAGGTCATCCACAGCTTACTCATGAAAAAATGGTTGGTAGACCTCACTATGGTAAAATGCATCAAGGCGAAGAAGAAGTAGTATGGCAAAATTTTGTACTTGTTGGTCCAAAAATATTTGATGAATTCAACAGAGTTCCAGAAGCAAACCAAGCAGTAGTTTTAGATGGTTTAGATAGAGGACAGTGGGATTATTTGAATGGATTTATTTCAACTGGAAAACAACCATTCTTCGCTACATGTAACTATGCAGATAGAGGTAATAACCAATTAATCCCTCCTATCTTAGACAGATTTGATGTTGGCGTAGAAGCAAAGTTTCCTGGAGTTGCAAGTGTTTTACATATTGCTCAAGACTTTGGAAACGAAAGAGACGAGATTTTGACTAATCCGGAACTTACAGCGCAAGCACTTACTGTTTTAGGTTCAGGTAGACCTTATGAGCAAGTAAGTAAGGAGCTTGAAGGAATTGTATCTCAGCATCAAAAAGGACTAGCTGGTAAAGGATTCCCTATATTCACAGCAGAAGAGAGAGCACGTGCTGAAGATGAAATAAAAAGAATTCCATTTAGTAGAGATGCGGAACAATATTTTGCATTCTTAGCTGCTGAAATGAACGTTACTTCTAAATATGGAGAAAAAAGATCAACTGATCCAATAGACACAACTGATGGGTTATATTTAGGAGCATTTATGACTGGAAGTGGTAGTAGAAGAAAAGAGAAATCTTTGGTACGTTATGCAAAATCTCTAGCCTGGTTGCAAGGAAAAGATGAAGTTGACCTTGAACATGTACTACAAGTAGCACCATATGTTTTATGGCACAGAGTTACTTGGACTGATGAAGTACAAAGTAAATTTAGAGATAGTAAAAGAACAGATCCTCTAGGTCTATATATTGCTAAAAGTTTATTGGACGAAGGAACTAGCGAAGCACCAGGAGTAAAGAAAAGATACTTAGAAAGCAGAGAAAACTATCAAAGAGTTCTTGATCTTGCTGGTCATGGTAAAGTTACAGAAGCTTTGACAGAAGCTAGAACATACGCACAAGATGGTAAAGGACACCCTATATTCCTTGATACAATGAAGGATTTGGAGGGATAATGCCCAATCCACGCTTTCTTAAATTAGCGGAAAGATTAAGAAATGATGTTACCCCTGCTGGAAAGCCAGAAGGAGACAATAGAGGAGAAGGAGAAAGAGGAAAAACTCCTGTTGGTAGAACATCTTTTCCAGAATCTGTAGAGAGTTCTTCTATTTTTCAATATGACGCTTTTGGAATTCCAATTATTAGAAAAGCTAATGAATATTTTGCAGGAACTAAAGCAGAAATCCCATTGAAAGAAGGAATACTTGGATCAGGAATTGGGAGAAGTTCTGGTGAAGTTCCAAATATGTATGTTTTGAAGAGACTGGCTTTAGTTACTGCTCTACATTACGATCCATCTTTAAGAAATGGAAATATGTGGCCAATAACTCCAGGACAATCAGAACTTTTACTAAGAGATAACAAGTTGCCAGATCCTAAACGTTACTGGGAAGATCTTGGCTTAATTTTGTATGATACTACAGGTTCAACTAATAATAAAGAAGCTAGAGCTTTAGCTGAAAGTATTCAGGCTAATCGTATTGAATTAGGGTTAAGTCCTTCCGAAGCAAATTCAAGACTAGTTGTTGTAAACGCTGGATTAGCTAAAGATGTTGATATGCCTCACGGAGTAAAACCAATAATTCTGCCAGGCACTACTTTTGTTTATTCTCATGATCTATTACACAAAACAGGTACAAATTCTAGTTTTGAATACGGAACAGCTAGAGGATTACCTCCTTTTTCTGGTTTAGGAAAAGGAACAAGAACACTTTACATGCCTAACGAAAACTCTGATATTGGATTAAGAGTGCTCTTCCGTGGCGGGAACTTGAGTCTGTATGCCTGGTACGGGGATCTGACTGACGGCGATGAGGGCGGTAGGGTAAACTTCGCCCATCAGGGCGATGTGCCGAAAAAATAGGAGCAAAAATGACTAAAACTTTACAACAAATTATGGATGGAGAATGGCACGAAGCAAGAAAGAGATACCACTACCCTCAATTGCCTAAACCAAAACTAGTAAATGATGCTTCAAACGGTGCTGTTAATCTACAAACTTTAGAGATTACAGTCAGTGAGCCTTTTATTACGGGTTTTCCAAAACACGGCATTGATCAAGCAGAAGCTTTTAATGAAGTTTTGACTCACGAGCTAACTCACTTTATGAGATATCCAGGTTCTCCTCTAAATGTTCTTAGATTACAAAAAGCAACTCAAGGAGTTGTAGCCGAAGGAGAACATGCAAGCCAATTAAGAACTGACTTTACTGAAGTTCAAACAAATCTCTACATGTTGACTGAACGCAAGCATCCTGCAACTGCTCCAATGAGAAAAGTTTATCAACCAGATGAAAAAGATACAAGTGCAAGAATTATTTATGGGCTTTATCAAACTGCTTCAGGGCAAGATTTTGGTGTTAAGCTTAATAAAGAAGAAGCTGCAGCAGTCAAAAAATTACAAGGAATAGATTTTTTGAATAAAAGAGATGAATTAGCGAACGTCCGTAGATTTGCAGAAGTAATGAAAGATTATAGAACTCAAAGAAAACAACCACAAGATGCTGGATCGCAAAGCGGTGGAATGCCTACTCCTAGAGCATCGATGGATATATTTGATGAAAATCAAGTTCGTGAAGGTCTTAGAGCATTTGCTCGTGAGTGTAATAATCCTGCAGAGTTTGAAAAAGTAGCCGAACAATTATTAAAGGAAGGCAAAGAAGGAAAAACTCATACAGGACTGCTTCCAGGAATAGGAAGAGATATTACTCTTATGGCTCGCAATTTTTATTCTGCTCTTGCTGCAAATTATGCAATTCCGATAAGAAAAAAACCTATGGTAAGCACAGGTAGTGTCTATCCACATTCACATGCTCCATTTACATTTGAAGACCAAATGACCGATGTAGATCCATTTAGCTCACCTGGAATATTGCCTGGCATAACAAAAAAATGGGTAAGAGTTGAAGGACAATCTTTTGGAGAACAAGAAGGAGTTCCTTCTAACTTATTAATTGTTGATAACTCTCCAAGTATGTTTATGCCTGGTGGACCGCGAGTTATTTCTCCTGCTGATAGAGTTTATCCGCATATCGTTGGTGCAACAGCAGTTAGCAATGCTTATTTAGCCAATGGGTCGCAAGTAGCTGTTTACAGTTTTGGTAGCAACGATCATTTAACTGGATTTTCTAAAGATAGAGAAAAAGTTCATGCCGAATTACGTAGATTTTCTGTAAATGGAGGCACTACCTTTAATGCTGGTCTCTTAGAAACACTAGTCAAACAAAGTGAAGGAGCTTGCGATATTACTGTAGTCTCTGATATGGGAATAAGTAATTTAGATGGGTTTGTTAAATCTCTGCTTAAATTACCCCAAACACATAGGGTTCATTTATTATATACAAATAGAGACCCGTCACTAAGTGGATATATTGCTAGTCTAAGAGATAGTTTCGGTAAGCAACCTAACGTTGCCATAATGCCTTTAGTTGCTTATGATGATATTTCAAAAGTTACAATGGGGGAGCTTAGTAAGTCTGTACGTTAAAATGGTTAATAAAAAATTAGAAGATTTAGCAAACAAACACAAAAATGCTGGATTTTTAGAAGCTGAAGCTCAAAAAGCAGAAGAAGCTAGGTTAATTGAGGAAGCTGAGAGGTCAAGGGTTCAGGCAGAATTAGCAGCAACACAAAGAGATGCAATTGGTTCAATTGATGATGAAGCTCGCAGAACATCTTTAACTGCTTACGCAGATAAACTTCGACAATATCAAGGCAGTGAAATAGATGTAGCTTTTGAGGCTTTTGTAAGTCATCCAGACTTTCCTATGATATATAACCAACTTGCTACTATTGAGAGCGCTTCAGATAAATGGGGATTTATTGTAAGGAGATCTCACGAATTAGGAGATGAAGTAAAGATACCAATGTATAGAGAATTTAAATTTAATGAAGTTGAATTTAAGAAAAGATTTGAAGCTTATGGTGTCTATATGCTTTGCCCTTTCTTTAGGACTAATGAGCAAAGTTTAACAGGAGAAGAGTGTTTAATTAACGGAGAACCTATTGATTCTAGTTGCAATGGAAACTATGAGACTTGTCGTATTTTTGCAGACAAATCAAAAAGAGCCTTAGATGGTTCAATAACTCTTCCAAAAATAGAAAGAAATCCTCCTCGTTTTCAAATTCCAAAAATGGATGTTGATCCTGTAGATTTAGAAGACTTGGAAGATTGGTGGCAAATGGATGGTAAATACGAATGGTAAATAAAAGATTTCTAGAACTAGCAGAGCGTTTAAGAAATGACTCAATTCCGAAAACTGTTCGTAAGAAGAGAGAAGCAAAACCAGAAAACTTCGTTCTTAATGGCCATGCTCTTGGTGATCCATTTATTTTGCAGTATGACTCTTTTGGTAACGAATTAATTGCTAAATCAAACCAAATTTATGCTGGAACAGCAGCCGAAGTTCCTACAGGAACAAGTGGAGAAGTTACTAATATGTATGGTTTAAGGCGTTTAGCATTGGTAACCACATTATCACAAGACAGAACTCTTCAGAGTAAAGGTTATTGGCCGATTACGCCTGCTCAATCTGAAATGTTCTTGAAAGATAGAAAATTAATAACTCCAGAGGATAATTGGGAAGAATTAGCTTTAGTTTTGTATGATGCTAGTGATGATGGAGAAAATCCTCATGAGGCTAAGGCACTTCAACAAAGCATTCGTGCTCACGCAAAAGATTTAGGACTTGATAAAGGAAACTTAGAAAAAAGACTTGTTGTTGTTAATGCTGGATTAAAATTAGATTCTTCAGCACAGCATGGTGTTGTACCTACTATTTTACCAGGAATAACTAGAGTTTATACCCATGAGATTTTATCTAAAGTAGGGGAAGATAAAACATTCGAAGGCTATGGTCTTAATGGTGGTTTACCTAATCTAAAACAGTGGGGTAAAAAGGGAGATAGAACTTTATATTTACCAGATGAAACTGAAGACATAGGTTTGAGAGTGCTCATCCGTTACGGGAGCTTGAATCTGAGTGCCTGGTACTGGGATCTGTCTTGCGGCAATGAGGACGGTAGGGTACATTTTGCCCCGCAGGGCACACGCAAAAAATAGAATATTTTATTAATTTAGATTATTCTTTGATGAATTCATCAAAAAAATATTTATAAAATAATAAAAACAATTAAAAAGGCTTATTCTTCAGAATTTTTATGAACAAAGATTTATTCTTTGATTATGGCGAACTTCTTTTCGCATATCGGTTCTCTCCAGAGACACTCATGCGAGCACATCACCTAATGTTGCCTCAACTTGCTCAATTTTCTCATGGATTAAGAATAAATGATTTAGCTACTGCTCACAATCAGGCAATTCAGACATATTTGGAGTCTCGCGGGCAAAATGGCGAAGAATGGCCAATGGATAGGATAATGGGGCTATTTCTCGGAAATATGGGCATTAGAAACGGACAAGCAGTTAGTTTAGCGGTTGAAACATACAAACTGCAAGACCATGATGAGTTTCCATTGCCAGGCATACCAGAATTAGTTCCTGAACTAGCCAGAGATAATTCTTTACATATAGTTTCAAACTTACCTCATGATTCAGCATTAAATTCATTAAGAAAACATGGATTATTGAGACATTTCACAACTACCACCTTCTCATATGAAGCAGGTTACAGAAAACCAAGACCTGAAATCTATCATTTAGCTCTACAAAGAGCACAATGTAGTCCAAGTCAAGGATTGTTTATTTCTCATGATCAAGAAGAGGTAGATGGAGCAAAAAGAGTTGGTATGCAAGCATATCTTGCAACTAACGCGGATGAAATCCGAGGAGTCCTCCATGAAGATTCTTTACACTAATATCAGCCCAATTACTAACGCTTATACTAATATAAATCATATATTTTATCTAAAAAGTCAAAATCCTCAGAAAGTATACTTATGTGTCTGGGATAATTATGTGTTTGAAAATACTATTCTAGAACATTACGATGAGCATTCTAAAAAAGAGACTTTGGACAATAATGTAAAATTATTACAAAGTCTCATGGATCATTTAGGTCTCAATTATAGAATCATTTATC
>CAYMJZ010000032.1:0-8344 GCA_964391445.1 Candidatus Woesearchaeota archaeon | reverse complement strand
AGTCAGATTTGATTTTACGTCAGACATCTTACTTGTATTTAAATAGGGGGCTTTATAAACCTTAGTTTTTGATAAAATCTATTGTCCTTTTTTATTTAATCTTCTAAACGTCTTGGCAACCTCTTTCCTGATATCTTCAAGAGTTGCAATATCCTTAACTCCTCTTTCAGGCCTATAATGGGTTATTCTTGGAAAACGCAAAGCATATCCTGAAGAATATGTTGGACTAGGTTGAATATTCTGATAAGTTACAGAAACAATTATTTTAGGCTTTACAGCAACACTCGAATCATCTTCCTTTATTATCAATGGTTTAAGCAGCGAATCGATTTCAGAATAGGTAGTTCCTTCGCTAGCCTTCTCTTTAAGTCCAGAGGAAACCTTCCCAACTTCCAGGAATTTTTCTCCCTCCTTGCATGCAACAATAAAGCTCGTTAATCCTCCTGCTCTTTTTCCAGTCCCATATTCTGCACCTACAATAACTAAATCTAAGTCTGCATTGTCTGGTTTTAATTTAGCCATATTTCCAATGTATCTTCCAAAGATATAAGAAGAATTAAGATTCTTTATCATGATTCCCTCCTCTCCTATCTTCAAAGCATCTTTGTAGAATTTCTCCACAACCGACTCAGAATCTGTAACTATCTGAGTAGATGTAGATATCTTCCAAGGAACTCTTTCAACAATTTCATCTATAATTTTTCTTCTTTCATGAAATGGTATATCCAATTTATTATCTCCGTTCAAATATAATACATCAAAAACTTTGACTTCAACAGGTAGTTTAATAGCCAGCTCAGAGATATAGTATTTTCTTTTTATCCTCTGACTGATTGACTCAAAAGGAAGATATTTGTTGTTTTTAGAATCAAATCCTACTGCCTCTGCATCTAATATGAAACTCTTAGCATTAACATGTTTAGAAACAGCATCTATGACATCAGGAAATTGATTTGTAACTTCTTCAAGTCTTCTTGTAAAAAGTCTTATTTTTTTACCGTCAAAACTTATTATAACTCTGAATCCATCATATTTATGCTCGAATGCGGCAGGTTTACCACAAACTTCAAAAGCTTCCTTGATACTAGAGACTTTAGTAGCAAGCATAACATTCAAAGGTCTGCCAGGAATCAAAGAAATATGATCAAATGCATCTTTTCCTGAGGAAGATAGTTTCAATATTTGAGCAAAATCATTCACCAAATCATAAGCTTTTTCTATCTTTTCAAGCATTTCAGGGTTATCAAAAAATGCTTTATTTATAGCAGAAAGCAATACGGCTTCCGCAACCCCTATTCTTAGATCAGAAAGTAGAGTCCTTATAATATAACAAGCATCACGTAAGTTTGACTCTATTAACAATTCAGAAATTATTGCCACTTTTTTATCCACAGTTCCATCCCCAGTTATAGAAGACAATTTTTGCAAGCTTGCAATTACATATTCTGCAGTTAATTTCTTAGAAAATAAAGAGTTTTGTTTCTTCTTTTTTAAAAGATCTACTGCAACATTTCCCAAATCTCCAATTTCCTTGAATTTAGAATTAACCTCTGAAACAGAATAACCAGAAGCGAGACTTATAGATTTTATAACTAGTTGTGTCGAAATTCCAAGTTCTCTTACATCATAATCTGGAAAAACTCTTCCCCTCAATAAATAAATCAATTCTTCATTTCCTTTCAATTTAGGTAAAAAAAGCGAGAGAATATCTACTTTTTGAAGTTTCTTAGTTGTAGATGCTAGTTTATCATATAATTCTGTAAAGTCTGAGTATAACATAATATTTTAAATGAACAAGAGTATTTTAATTTAAAGCCAACCCCTTTTTCTAATCCCTCCGTCATGTATTTGAAAAGCCAAAGATTTTTCACCGATAGATCTATGTTTTCTCAATAAAGCTGTTCTTTTCCCAGAATCATTGAATAATTCAATCAAACACTTGCTCCAATATCTTACTATATCTCCTGCAACCATTCTTATTTCATCGTTCCATTTATAAGTTTGATTAGTAACTAAAACTGGAATATCGTTTTTCCTGGCAATTTCAACAAGAAGCCTCATCTGTTTTGTTAAAGAAGCATTTACAATTTGCATATTTTCAACATCTTTTTCACTAGAACGAGCATCTGCAAAATCAAGTCTGTAAAGCATAGTCATTCCATCAACTATTATTAAGGAAACTTGCTCCTTGATATATTTCAAAAGCTGGTCAAAGGTTTGCTGTTGTTCCTTGAAATTAGTAGGTTTCAAAACAAGAATATTCTTTAAAACATCGTCAACTGAGATATTTTCACTATCTCCATTAGTAGATTTAGAAGAAAAAAGTTGCTTTACTCTTTCAGAAGAAAAACCTCCTTCGGTGTCTATAAAAATTACCTTGTTTCCTTTCTTTGCTTGAGAAACAGCAGCAATCATACATAAATTTGTCTTTCCACTACCAGGCCCTCCGTAAAATGTAGTCACAATACCAGAATCATAACCTCCCTTAAGCCAGACATTCAAATCATAATTTCCAGCTGAAACTTTTCCCATCAATAAAATAGAAAAATAGACTATAAAAAAACAATTATAAAAAATAAACAGTATTATCTTCGCCTCTTCTTATGAGCCTTTTCCATCATAATTGGTTCCTCACACATCTTACATTTTTTACACATAAGAGCATGTAGAAGCAAGATAACAGCAGCAATAATAATTACCCATTTTGAAGAAGGACTTCGCATATAAGCAAATATTATTATGATTATGGCGAGGATAGACTCGACCCAGTTGCATTTACAATTCATAGTACCTCCTTTTCACCTAAGAGAAGTAGTCAAAAACTATTAATAAATCTGCCTATAAGCTTGTCAATTACTTACTAGGAATCTTGGACAAAACAGATAAGTCTTTATTTATTGAGGCAATAGCATCACTTATAGTCTTCTTAACGCTTTTTCCTGAAGATTCTATCCTAAATATAACAGGTTTGGTCAAATGGTCTCTTCTCCAAGCAGCAAACTTAATTCCATTTTCATTAAGATAAACTCTAAGAATCTCTGCGATAGTCAAGTTGTCTACTCTAAGCTCTAACAAATCGTTCTCTTGAGATATAATTTCAACATTCATATAACTCATCAAGAAAGTCTATTTTTAAAGGTTACGCTCACAATTTAATCTAAAATCTCTATATCATTTCCTGAAAAAGCAGGAGAATCCTTGAAAACATTAGCACCTTTATCTTTCTTTTTTTCCTCGTTTCTTTTCTGCAAATCAGCCAAACTTACTTGAGCAATAGAACCAGGGTTCTTTCTAAGATTAATTCCGAAAACCTGCTCAATCCTAGAAATCAAAACAAAGTCATCTGCAGGTAACTCGCCAAGCTCAAGCATTTTTATCTGCTCTTCAGTAGCATTTATCATCTGCGCCAACTTCAACCGAGTCATATTCTTAGACTTCCTATTCTTAGATATCTCCCAGTTAAAATTAGAAATCAAATCCTGAGCAGCATTATTTTTCTTAGCTCCAAATTTGCCATGTCTCCAATCAGACATTATTGAACTATTCTTAAGCACAGGTTCTTTAGATCTTAATGAGGAAGTCTGTGCAGGCGCAGAAATAACGCTCTGTTCCTTAGTTCCTCCAATTTTACGTAATATAAACAAATCTTCAAGAATAGCAACTCTTTCTGGAACCCTTATTATCTCGCCGTCTTTTATTGCTTCAACATATCCAGCATCCTGTTGTTTCAAGTCTAAATAATCCATAAATAAGAATAAAAAATGCTCTTTAAATGATTTGTGGCGAATAAGTACTAGTTTCTTTAATAGCTAGATTCTCTAGATTACTCAAGCTAATTAAATCTGTAACAAGAGTCCCATCGTTAACCCTTATAGCCGGAAACTCTGTTGCCCCCAAAGATTCTACTAATAAATTGACTGATGCAACATCTGTATCAACAGCAATGGGAATAAGGATGACTTTATCAGGATATTTCTTTTTAAGATCGAAAAGAAGCCTAGAGAAATAATTTTGTCTAGAAGAAATCTGCACGTCATCAGAGTTATAATAATAAAGATAAGTAACTATTTGAAAATCTTGAGCACATCTTTCTTTTAGTTTTTCAGCTTCTAATAATAAAGACACTCTTAACAAATCATACCTTTTATGTAATAAAGTCAAATCAGTTAATCTGCCAGTACCATCTATTTCTTCAAGATCAACGGCTTCATCGTATATTTTATCTGCAAATGAAAATAAACTATCTTTCCCAAGACTACAGGATACATTATTATCAACAATAATTCTTTGACGCACCTGTTCATCTAAAATATTAAGCTCTGATCCAACCAAATCAGAATAAATAGACTGTGACTGACCAATTTCAAGGTAAAAACCTAATAGCATACCTACTGAAAATATAATTACCGCAAAAACCAGTGCTTGCCAGAATGCATGTTTACTCATAAGACAATATCTCCAATCCTACCATGTATATTTTCCTCTTAAATATTTGTACAAAGCAGTTATCATGATAAAGGGATATATTGAAAGATAAACTATCTGATAAAAGAATATATTGAACCAACCAGTTTCTTTCTTACCCCTCATATCCATAATGCTAAGACCTATTAATAAGAAAATAAAGGACCATATGAAAAGAACAATTCCAAAGAAATTAAGAACTGTAGGATGAAGACTCAAATCCTGAAGTCTCAAGAGAGTAGTTCCCCCATATATAGAATATTTAGTAGCTAAAAATTTAATGATAATTCTTTTAGCAAAAAGATAGATAAAAAGACCTAATCCAAATAATCCTAAAAATAGAGAAAAGCTAAAAAAAGGAATTATGAATCCCCCCAACATACCATTTCTGAAGATATAAGACTTATATTTGAATAGGCATTGAGTTCCTCCTATATTCCACCTTATTCTTTGTTTCCACCATTTAGAGAATTTTTTAGGAGTTACAGAATAAACTCTTGCAGCCAAACACATTCTTGCAAGATATCCATGTGATCTAAGCCTCCAAACAATTTCTATATCTTGAGTCATGTTTTTTGTGTCGAAAAGCCCAACTTTAAACAGAGTTTTTTTTCTATAAAGTGCAAATGGACCTGGAGTGACATAAACGGCATCAACACAATCGAGAAGCTTTCTAGACCAAGAAATTATAGAATATTCTATCATTTGCAATCTTTGCATAAAAGTACTAGCACCATGAGCCATAACTGCACAAGTTACAGCTGCAACTTTTTCATTTTCTTGTAAAAATCCAATCATTTTTATTAATGAATCGTGTTGAGGAGTAGAATCTGCGTCTGTAACTGCAACAAAATCGTATCTTGAAGCTTTAACCCCTATATTTGTAGGTTCGGCTGCACCTCCAGAATTTCTTGAATTAACTATTAATTTTATTTTGTCAGGATATCTTTTTACATACTCTTTAACAATATCTACAGAATTATCCTTAGACTTATCATCTACAACAATTATTTCAATCATCTCTTGAGGGTAATCCATTTTAAGAAGAGATTCTAAAGCATTAGCTATTGTAGCAGATTCATTATAACATGGCATAACTATGCTTACAGGAACAGGATTTCCCTTAGGATAATAAAATAGTTTGCCCTTATTGGGGACCCATATAAAAAGTAAAAGACTAGTCATATATAATCCTACAAAAAGATATATGTAAAACACAAGCTCTACAAAATTAAACATTTTAACTTTCTACCTTTTCTTCAGCATTATCCGCTATAGGAAATTTGCTTTTATCATCACCAGTAACATTAAAATAATTATAAAAATTCTCACTCAAAGCTATTTCTGCAGTATGCCCTGTCTTTTTTTTAATAATTAAGCCCATATCTACAAATTTAGAAACATGATCATAAGCTTTATTCCCTCTTATCTTAATCAACATTGACTGTTTCATTGGCTGTTTATACGCAATTATAGCAAGAGTTTCTTGTTCTGCTTTTGTAAATTCTGAGTTTCCTGTAGCAAGCCTATTAACCATATAAACAAAATCAGGATGAACATCCATTTTCCACAAATCTTCTCTCCTTACTATTTCTACACCCTTACCTTTGTATTTTTCCTCAAGAGTTCTCAGAATATCTCTAAGAAGCAACGGATTAACATCTGTTAAAGCTACTAGTTCTTTCAAACTCATAAACTTCCCTGAAACAAATAAAGCTGCTTCCACCTTCCTTATATTGTCTATCTCGCGAGCTTCATCAAGTTCGTTTACTCCCTTAGTAAAAGAATCATCCATAAAAGTCTAATCTCAACGTAATTTAAAAACGTTTCAGCCGACAAAAAATATCAAAAAACTCTCTATAATTGCAGCCAACATAAGCAAAGGCACTACTAATGCTAAGAAAACTTTCAAAGAATTCTTAAGCTTGTCCTTAAGAGAAGAAAGACCCTTTCTACTTAGGAAAGATACTCCTAAATGAAGGCCCAATCCAAGAGAAATAAATATTGCCGGCAACTCAAATATTCCATGAGGGAGTATTCTCCAGATAACTCCAAATCCAGCAATAGGAACCGCTTTTGAATAAACATAACCTAATATTGTGCCATTAAATATTGCATTAAACAAAGGAAATATTCCTAATATCGTCCCTAAAAACAGAACAGATAATGCACTAGTGACATTATTGCTAAAAATAAACCATAAAAGTTCAAGAGCATCAAGACCTTGAGTCTTCAACATTATTTGTTTTAATTGTTCATCTAAAAATACAAGCCTGTCTGCATTAAAATAACCAAATAAAGAGCTAATAAAAAATAAAGCCATTGCAAAATAAACATACTTTTTATGATTTGATACATACTTTAAAGATTCATTAAAAGATGCAGTAAAATCTTTTTTCCAAGAGTTTTTTCTTTTAACCATTATTTTATAATCCTATTAAGCAATTTAACTTTTTGTTTATACTTATTTCTAAGATAAGCTCCATATAAAAGACCAACAACTAATCCTCCGAAATGGGCCATGTTTCCAATAGGAAGCCTAACAAAAAATCCTATAATTAGCAATGGAACTATAGCGATTATAGGAGCTAACCAAAAAGGTAGACTAAGTGGAACTGCAACTTTTCTAAATGATAAATTTGGAGAAAACATCGCAAATATCATTAAAAATACAAGTATTCCTCCGACAATGTCTATAACATTAGATAAGGAAGGTAAAATTCCTGAAATTAAAACTTGTAAAACAATTACTATTAAAGGGCCAACTATTAAATAAACTCTTTTTTTAGGCAATAGAGTAGCAAGAATGCCAAGAATGCCAAATATTGCACCTGAAGCCCCTACTGCGGAATCATTAAATCCTCCAAAAAGAAAATCTCCTCGGGGTACAAACTGACCAAAATAAGCAAAAACAACAAAAAAGACTGAACCTATGAATCCTGCAATCAGGTAAAACCAAAAAAATCTTTTTCTCCCTATAATTTGTTCAGTAAGTCCTCCAAGAAAAAATAAAGATAACATATTAACAAACAAGTGAAAGAAACTACCATGCATGAATATGCTTGTAAAATATGTCCAAACTTTCTCTCCCGATAATACGGAAGAAGGGTTTACTGCAATAAAATCGATTAAATTATTATAAAAAAGAGAAAATATGGAAGCTATAAAAAATATAACAACATTAGCTACTATAATCGAAGTAGTTAAGCTCAAAGCCTTTCTTGGTTTAGACGATTTAACACGCCTATAATCTCTTCTAACCACCATTATTATTTCTTCTTCCCTTTCTTTGAGACAGACTTCTTAAAAACTTTCCTTTCCTTTTTTACAGTCTTCTTAGTTTTAGAAGATTTTTTAGATTTCTTAGCAGGTTTTTCATTCTTAACAACTATAACGGGAGCCATCTTATCTATCTCTGATTGTATTAAACCAGCTTTATCTGTAAGCTTTTGAATTATTTTTTCTATTTCTTTTATTCCTTCAACAGAATCCTTTAAAGAATAAACCTCTCCACATTCAGCACAAGTAAAATCACTAAGTAAAGCTTGTTCATCTGAAACTTCTATGTTGCAATTTTTACAAATATAGAACTGTTTAGTTTTTCTTGCAGCAAGGACTGTCTCCTGTACAGATATTTCATTAGTAATAGAGACCTTATAATTAACTAAACATTTATGTTCGTCAAGTGTCCAAAAATAAGTGTACCAACCTCCACTCTTCAAGTCTTTCTTCCTCATAAATCGCACAAGACCACTATCTGCAAGTTTGTAAAGAATATTTCTTGTTTGATTTATAGTCATATTCAATTTCTTTGCAATCAAAAACTCATTGACATTTTTCTTCTTAAACATAACATCTACTATTTTATCTGTACCAGAAC
>CAYMJZ010000031.1:0-8354 GCA_964391445.1 Candidatus Woesearchaeota archaeon | reverse complement strand
AAAAGCAGAAAGACTATCCAAAATAATACAAAATATAAAAATATGTAGAAAATCTAAAACAAAAGTGGCTATAAAAACAAAAGACCATCAAAGAGCAAGAGACTTTCTAACTGAATTTGGAGCATCAACTAACCAGATAAAGGAAACAATAGTTTTTTAAGACTATAAACTTGTAAAATTAATATGGATAAAACAATAGATTCTTTATCAAATATTGAAAGGGCAATAATCCCCTATCTAGATAATAAAATAGATGAAATAGTGAAAAAATCAAATTTAGATAAAACTACCGTGTTAAGAGCCTTAGGATTTCTGGAAAGCAAGGGTTTCATAAAAATAGAACAAAAAATCACTAAAACAGTGGACTTAGCAGTTAATGGATTGCACTACAAAAAGAATCATTTGCCTGAAAGAAAACTTCTAATTTCAATAGAAGAAAATAATAACAAAACATTAGAAGAAATAAAAGAATTTTCAAAACTATCAGAAAATGAGTTCAGAGCAGCACTGGGAGCATTAAAGAAAAAGGCCCTCATTAATTTAGATAATGGTAAAGTAAAGATTTCTGCTTCTAAAGAAGAATGCTCAAAAAAATTCCCTGAAGAAATTTTAATAGAAAAAATCCCTATTGAATTGGAAAAATTATCTGAGAAAGATAAAATAGCTTTTGAATCTCTAAAAAGCAGAAAAGAAATTATAGAGATTATAGAAACAAAAGAAATATCTTTTACATTAACAGAAACAGGAAAAAATATAGCGGGTAAAAAGATATCCTCTGACTTGATAGAAGAAGTAACTCCTGAGATAATAAAATCTTGGTCTGGAAACAAAAAATTCAGACATTATGATTTTAAAATAAAAATGCCATCTTTATATGGAGGTAAGAAACACTTTGTAAATCAGTCCATAGAGCAAGGAAAAAAAATATGGTTAGAACTAGGGTTCAAAGAAATGACTGGAGATTATACAGTAAATGGTTTCTGGAATTTCGATACATTATTTACTGCTCAAGATCATCCTGTAAGGGAAATGCAAGATACATTCTTTATCAAAGGAGTTGAAGGTAAACTGCCAAACCAAAAATTAGTAGAATCCATAAAAAAAGCTCACGAAGAAGGTGTTAATGGAAGTAAAGGATGGAGATATAATTGGAATGAGAAAGATAGCAAAAAAGTTATGCTCAGAACCCACACAACTTGTCTCTCATCAAAAAAACTTTCGAATCTCAAAAAACAAGACCTACCTGCAAAATTCTTTTCAGTAAATAAAGTTTTTAGAAATGAGACTCTTGATTGGAAACATGGCTTTGAATTCAATCAAGCAGAAGGAATAGTAATAGATCCAAATGCAAACTTCAGGCATTTAATAGGATACTTAAAAGAGTTTGCTAAGAAAATGGGTTATAACAAAATAAGAATTCAACCAAGTTATTTCCCTTATACTGAACCTAGTTTGGAAGGTTCAATATGGAATGAGGATAGAAAAGAATGGGTAGAAGTTTTGGCTGCAGGAATATTCAGACCAGAAGTAACAGTTCCATTATTAGGGACTGCGATGCCTGTATTGGCATGGGGTCCGGGATTTGATAGGCTAATGACTGAAGCTCATAAAATAAAAGATTTAAGAGAGCTATATAAAAATGATATAGACTATCTTAGAAACCACAATATATTGATAAAATGACAAATATAATATTTTCCAGGAAAGAATTTGAAAAGCACATAAAGCTAACTCCAGAGATACAAGAAAAAATAACTTTATTTGGGACTCCTCTTGAAAATATAACTAAAGATGCAGTAGAGATAGAAATATTCGCGAATAGACCTGATTTAATCTCCTTAGAAGGATATGTTCGTTCTTTCAAAAAATTCTTAGGAAAAGATACAAAAATAAATTACAATATAAAAAAACCAGAAAGCAACTTCAAGTTGTACGTAGATAAATCTGTTAAAGAAATAAGACCTTATGTATCATGTGCAATTATAAAAAAACTGGACTTCAATGAGGAGAAATTAAAAGATTTAATAAACTTGCAAGAAAAACTTTCAAACACACTAGGGAGAAATAGAAAAAAGATAGCAATAGGAATTTATCCATTAGATCAAATAAGTTTTCCTATAAAATATGAAGCCAGAGATCCAAAAGATATCTCCTTCAAACCTCTTGGTTTTGAAAAAGAATTAAACTCAAAAGATATCTTAGTAATGCACCCTACTGGAAGAAAGTATGAACCTCTTCTTAAAGATTTGAAAAAATATCCAATTTTCATAGACTCGAAGAAAAATATCTTATCTATGCCTCCAATAATAAATTCGGAAGTTGCGGGCAAAGTAGATTTAGACACAAAAGAATTATTTATAGAATGTACTGGTTTTGATAAAAATATTGTAGAAAAAACGCTAGCTATAATATCCACATCTTTAGCAGAATCTGGAGGAACAATATACCAAATTGAAATAATAGATAATTCTAATTATTTTTCTCCAAATCTTGAAAACCAAAAAACAAAAATATCTCTTGATAATGTAAACAAGCTACTAGGATTGAATATAAACGAAAACCAAATGCAAAAATTACTAGAGAAAATGGGACATTCTTACAAAAAAGGAATTGTAGAATCTCAATGCTATAGGATTGATATATTACACGAAGTTGACTTGATAGAAGACATAGCCATAGCCTACGGTTATGAAAATCTAGTTCCTGAGGTTCCAAATATATCCACTGCAGGAGAAGAATCAAAAGAAAGCATAGTAAAAAGAAAATTATCTGAAATCCTAATAGGTCTAGGTTTACTTGAAACTTCCACATACCATTTAATAAAACAAAATGAAGTGGAAAATTACGACTTGAAAGATTGTCTAGAACTAGTAGATTCAAAAAACGAGTACAAATATCTAAGACCTAATTTACTAATTCCTTCATTGAGGATATTATCTGAAAATAAAGATAGTGAATACCCTCAAAGAATATTTGAAATAGGTCGTGTTTTCAATAAAAATTCTTCAAAGGAAAATGGAATTGAAGAAAAAGACCATCTAATTATAAGTCTCGCTCCTGCTAACGCGACTGAAATCAAAAAACATATAGACTACTTATTCAAGATGTTGAATTTAGATTATAATATAAAAGAGATAGTAAAACCAGAATTGATTGAAGGAAGAACTTGTGGAATAATTCTTAACAACAAACAAATAGGTTATTTTGGAGAAGTGCATCCAAACAATTTGAAAGAAAACAACTTAAGCATGCCAATATCTTTAGCAGAAATATCTTTAGACGAAATATATTCTATGATTAACTAAAATAATCTCTTCCTTTCTTATTTGAAACTTGTGGTTTCTTTCCAAGATTTCTTTCTAATATTTTAATCAAAGATAAAACTTCCTCTTTTTTCTTATTCCAAACAGAATAAACTTTATTTACAAGTTTAGCCTCTTCATTTTCAGAAGAAATAACATCGAGCTTATGAGCCTCAATCTCAAGCTCTATAAATGAATTAAGAACAGTATCTATAACTTTTCTATCTTCTAAATTTATCTCTTTTAGAAGCATGAGCATTATAGGTGAAGCCTGTGATGGATTAATCATCAATTCTAAGAGCTTAATATAATAAACAATCTTTTCAATCATCATTCTTCTTATATCTCTCAAAATGTTTCCGGAGTCTCTTTTAATCTTACCAATATCAAAATCTGCATTCATTTCCTTAAAAGTAGGAAGATTATGTTTCTTTTGTAATTCACTATATAGTTTTTCAAAATCAGATAAATTCATAAAACATACTGAAATATTCAGTATAAAAATCCACCTAAACAAACAAAACTTTAAAACACAATAAAAATACAATAAAATTAAGCCTCTATAGCTCAGCGGTAGAGTGCGTCCTTGGTAAGGACGAGGTCCCGGGTTCAAATCCCGGTAGAGGCTTTTCATTCTCCATAGTGAGTTGTTAAACTGTAAAGTTTAATACTAGTTGTGACTTGCTCACAACGCAGTCCGAGCATTTTGAGGAGAATCGAACAAGAGAGGATGAAAATATCTATTTATTTCAAAAAACTATTCAACCCCGGTCTCTGGAAGCCATTCGTTCTTAATCACATAACTAGCAATAGCCATAGTTTTCTGAAACAAATGAGCTATCCAAGAAGAATATTCGGCAATAAACTGATCCCTATTCTCGGAAACTCCTATAGCGAGACCCTGATTACTTATTATAAGTAAAGCTCCTATAATAAAGATCTTCATTAAGATTAATACAATTTTCATTATGATCCTGTAGAATTGGTTAAATTCCACCCTAATGTTGCCTTGCCTGTTATAGAAGCAGTAGTTTTACCAAAATTAACAAGCCAATAGACATAAGCCTTAGTCCCAGAAATAAAACCCTCAAAAGAATTCATATCTATTTGATTAGCATTAACAACATTATAAAAAGAAAACAATACAAAAATAAGTAAAATAGCAATAAGATAAGTCCACCATCTTTCATATCTAAAGGATGTAATCTTAAAAAATAGAAATACTGCTAAAAGCACAATTCCAATAAATACAAAGTTCACCATCTTATATCAAAAAAGCAACATAAATTCCATATAAATATTTACTGGTTATGCGGCACCAGGTCCATCATTCATAGAACCATAATCAGTATTTTTCAAATCTCTAATTGTAGTATAAGGCTTATTCACAGAACCATATAATTCTCTAAACTTAGGCTGTTCTCTAGAAGGACTAATGGCTTCTCTTAGCAAACCTTCTCGTCTTGCATCCCTAGCAGCATTGAAAAAGCTAATTACCTTTGTAGGTTCATCTGTCATGAAATTAAATTAAAATTAATGGTATTTAAATCTTAACAAAAATGCCCCTGCCACACTCTGGGCCCTATTGGCATTAGAGAGCGATTTATTTAGAACAATGAGTCTAATACATTCTTTACTCGACTAAAAGTTTCTTGGTTCACTCTAGCAACTTTTTTCTTAATTATAGATTTATTTAAAGTAAATATCTTATCAACTTTAATTAAGCTTTTTTTAGGAATTCTACCATTTTCTAGATTAGAGTTATCTATTAGTACAGAACTCTTATTATCTTTCAGATTAGAAGTTAAACCACATGTTATAATATCATCAGAATTGTTAGATCTAGAAATAATCAAAACAGGTCTATTCTTAATACTGCTTAAATCAGAGAAAGGAAATGGGACAATTATTATCTCTCCTTGCTTAAACATCATTCCAGACTTCATCCTCTTCATTATCCCAAAGTTTCTTAGCCACAGTTTCCGAATGTTTTAGCAAATCTTTAAAATCATCTTTTTTTACTTTTTTTATTATTACAGAATCATCTGCCCTAGTTACAATTAAGTCATCTCCTTGATTAATTCCAAGAGACTGACGCATACCAATAGGTAAGGAAATCTGACCTTTATCAGTAACCTTGATTATTTTAATATCCATACAAAAGTAAGAAATTTCTTACTTATAAATCTTTTTATTAGCCAATAAATCTAAGTAGCGAAATTCAAGACTTTTTAAGAGATTCTTAAAAAGATATTTCTTATTTAAATGACTAATATATATCTCAAAATATTACAGTAAAGAAATTGATATAATCAAAAATATATTTTAAAATGTAAATTAAGGTTTACTTAATCTCTTTTATTGAAGCTTACTCTAGCTGAATTTCTATTCATAACTGCTAAAGCTTGTTCAAGTGTTGGTTCTATAATCATTTGGTCAACTTTACCGCGCGCCTCTGGCGCTACACCGACCAAGCGACCATCGCCACCGCGAAGATCGCTCCTGCCACCCAGCCCAGACCAGTTGCTCAGCCCGTCGACAAAGAGCGCCCTTGCTTGTGGCGCTTTTGGAGCTTCTGGTAAATAAACTCCCATTGCTTCATTATATCCAAATTCTCTCTTCATTTCAGAGAACATTTTATCAACATAAGCTGTAAGTAAAGCTTCGTCTCTGGCAACAAACTGCCATACTGGATTGCCTTTTACTTCTCCTAATGTTAAATCTCTATCGAAAGCAGCATCTTTTCTTCTGAATTCTGCTCCATCAAGGGATTCATATAATCCATCTGCTAAAGAAATTGCTCAGTTAACAAGTTTTGTTTGAGGAGATATTTCTCTTAACAATTGAGTGTCACGAACAACTTTGAATTTTCCATCAGGATGATATACAATCATATCTCCTGTGTCAAAATAGCTAGATTTCCAGTTAGGATTTTTAGAATTAAGTCTTCTTTCCATAACATCTGCAACAGAAGCAGGAACTCTGCCATCAGCTATTAGCAAAGGCATTTGGTCGATGTTTCTACCTTCAAATGATTCGTATGGTTTTCTTAATGTTGGTTCGTTGAAGTCTGCCATAAAAAAGTTACTAAGAAAGCCTATTTAAGCTTTTAGTTAGATGTTACTGTAAAGAGATAATAATTATTCTTTACTCTTTAAATCTATTAAGATTAAAAGTAAATAGAAAAAATGGAAGAGTTCGCCACAACTAAAATAAATCACGCTCAGATGCTCTGAGAGCCTGATGCCCCTGCCGGGATTTGAACCCGGGTTTCCGCCGTTCTCCACTATCGCGAAGCGACAGCTTTGAAAAACCATGCTACTCGTAAGCGAGTAGAGGTATAGTCTCAGCGACATCACCTCGCATGCTGGTTATACCAGTTCGAGAGGGCGGTGTCCTTGACCACTAGACTACAAGGGCAACTATAACCCTTAAATTAATTCATTTAAAAAGTTATTCAAACAGATAAAAGTAAATATATCCCGATAGTATTTCCTACATAACTAATCAAAGTAAATCCATAAGGGTGTATTCTAGTAAATCCAGCCAAAAGAGTAACAGCAAGTTCATCAGGCAAAGGAGACGCAATTATAACGCACACTAAAAAGTAAACAAAAAACATTCTAGCTTTCTTTGAAAGTATTTTCTTTGTACCATCAACAATATGTCTTATAAAAGAAGTCTTCTCAAGTTTGTGAAACTCATCCATGAACGACAGCTTGATAAAAGAAAATATGCCTAAATCTGCTATTAATGCTCCAAGACCCGCAACCAAAGCAACAGAAAAAACGCTCACTGCAGGATCTATGGAAAGAAAGAACCCTGTTGCAATAGGGGTAGTAAATCCTGCAGAAAATAGCAATCCTCCAAAGAAGATAGGTAAATATTCAAAGCTACCAAATAATCCTATAGCCTGACTTACAGAAGGAATTTGAAAAAAGAAATAAGCAAGAATTATGGCAATAAAATAAAAAGTGAGTTTAGGGTATGTAAAAATGAAAAACCTCTTCATAAAACAAAATAGCCTCAATAAATTATAAACTTAACTAAATAGCCCTGCCAGGATTCCTCAACACTTGTAAAGTTTGAGGGACCACAGATTTTAATCTGTGAGGACTTCGAATCCTGTGATAGCCCTGCCAGGATTCGAACCTGGGTCTCGGGAGCCAGAGTCCCGAATACTTGACCACTATACTACAGGGCTTTAAAAATAGTCAAAAAAATAACTATTTAAGGATTTGCAACAAAAAAATTTAAAAAAATCCTAAAAAAAGTATAAGATTATAAATATAAGTTAATCTTCCTGAGGACAATGGAAGAAAATCAAGAAAAAAAAGAGTTTCAGACACAAATTTTAACTGAAGAGCAAGATAAAGAAGAAAAATCTAAAGCAACCGAAGAAGAAATAGCTCAAGTGTTAAGAACAGTATCTCCGGGAACAAATTTCAGAACCTCTTTGGAAGGAGTAGTTCACGCAAAAAAAGGAGCATTAATAGTAATAGAAATCGATGGAATACAACAAATTCTCGACGGCGGATTCAAAATAAACTCTAAATTTACTCCTCAAAAAATAGTAGAATTATCAAAAATGGACGGGGCAATAATAATGTCTAAAGATATGAAAAGAATAATTCAAGCTAATGCAATGATTTATCCAGACAAAAAAATATCTACAAAAGAAACTGGAACAAGACATAAGACTGCTGAAAGAACGGCAAAAATGTTAGGGACATTAGTAGCAACAGTCTCAGAAAGAAGGGGTGAAATAACAGTATATTACAAAAATTTTAGGCACGTTGTAAAAGACGTAAATGAATTATTAAGAAAAGTAAATGAGCATACTCAGATCATAGAAAAACAAAGAGAGCTTTTTGACTCAAATGTTGAAAAACTCACTCAAATGGAATTAAGAAATTATCCTAATTTAGAACAAGCGGCGATAGTTATTCAGAAAGGAATAATGATTGAAAAGATGGCTAGTGATATCAAAGACTTATTCCTTGAATTAGGAAATGAAGGAACAATAATTAAAACAAGAGTATAAGAATTAAC
>CAYMJZ010000030.1:0-8703 GCA_964391445.1 Candidatus Woesearchaeota archaeon | reverse complement strand
TCAATAGACTTTTTTCTATCTCTACAGTGTCAGATGCGCAATCCATCCCCTTAATTTTTATAAATACTTTTTTCATATTTCGCCTCTTGAGATTTTTAATGCTAAATTAATAATTTCGATTATTTCTTTTTCAACTTCATGTGTTTCTTCTTTTTTTATTTCTTGAAAGAACTGTGAAATCACTGTAGGTTTCATTCCAACAATTATTACCTTTCCGTTATCTTCAATTACATTTATTTTACAAGGCATACAAAGAGAAACCAATTTATTTTTATTTAATAGATTGTTCGCATATTTTCCAGAACATATTTCAATTATTTTCAGTGGTTTGTGTTCAAAACCTTTTGCTGCTAATCTTTCTTTTAAATCATATATGTTAAATAGGCTCCATCCTTTTTTTTCGACTGCTTTTAATACTGCAATAACTACTTCGTCAAAACTTCTTTCTGTTTCGACCATATACGCAAAATCATCTATATTCATTTTTCCACCCTCATTTTATTTTCTGTGCTTTTTATGATCTCGAGATTGCAAATTTTATCTTTCTTGCATCCTTCTTCACATTCACATGCTTTCTTATTGTCAATATAAGCCATCTCACACTCTTCGCAAAAATAACATTCCATTTTGTTATCTTTTCGCGTCATTTTTATCCCCCAGTTGTTTTATCAACCATAATATAAACAAAATTAATGCTATTACAATTATAATCATCATTAGGCACCCAAATACCATAAATCCGGAACTTCCATAACTCCAGCTCATCATACCCCCATAACCTCCAAAGCTCATCATCCCAAATCCACCAAAAAGAAGAACAACTAAAATTATAATCAAAGCAATTGTGATATTATTATCTGATTTTTGATTACTCATTTTATCTATTCTCCCTCATACCTCTCAAGATATGAACACAATAATCAGCCATGTGTTTTTCTATAATCTCCATTAATGGTTTGATTGAACTTTCATTCAAATTATAATATACAAACTTACTTTCTCTTTGCGCACTAACAAATCCGCAATCCTTTAACCTCCTTAAATCATGGCTTACAGCTGTTTGATCTAATTTAAGTTCGGCCATTATTTCGGAAACATTTTTCTTTCCTTTTCTAAGCAAGTTAATTATCTTTAATCTTGATTCAGATACTAAAGTTCCAAAAAATATCTTATATGCTCCATATAGCTCTTCGTCACTGAAACCTTCTTTATGGCATTCATGTAATATGTTCTTATTTATCATATGATTACTTAATACATACTTCTATTTAAATCTTTCTTTTTCTAGTTAAATTATACAGGCTAACTAAAAGTACTAAAGCTACTATCACTTGCACCTCAATTCCTCCAAAAGGCAAACTTGCTAAAGAGAAAGATATGCCAAAAAGACCCAAAACTAAAGGAACTAATCCTGTAATACAAATAGGGCAGACCCCTGTTATTAGTCCTCCTAGTGCTCCAGCGCCACTTAAAGCGACTTCTTTTTTACATTCTTTTCTTTCTTTATATTTAATATAAATTAAAACTGAATTGAAAGCGATTAAAGCTCCTATAGTTAATGTTAAAAATAAGGATACTCCCAACTTTAACCAATCTACAGTCTTAGCATAAACTAATATTAGAGGGATTGTATTATAGAAACCACTAATGATTATATTTAAGAATAAATAAAAAGCAAATATGGTAAAAACCCAGTAGATATAGGGCTTTCTAAAAACTCTTTTCATTTTTATCTAACTATAAGCTTTCCAAGACCCATTCCCATACTACAAGAGAAAGTATATGTTCCTTTATCAAGCGCAGGCAAAACTAAAGTGTCCTGTGGCGTTTTCAAATATTTGGAGTATTTCTTGCCTTCTAAGTTAAATACAACGGATCTCAGGCAACCGCCAACGGAACTGTCAGCACTAATGGCGATAGGCATTCCTTCCTGAGCAACAGCTTCTTGATAGTTATATTCGTCCTGCTTAAGGATTATCTGTTGCGTTTGTCCTTCTAATATCTGGCCACCTTCAGAAACAACATTTCCATTAATGCTAGATCCTCTAACAAAGAAAAAGCCAGCTAGAATTACTGCTACCACAATCCCTAAAATATATAGGTTTGATTTTTTTATTTCCATTATTTTATTAACCTCCTTTCAGTATTTAAATCTTTTAGTTTGCATACGTAGATATTTTTAGTAACCGTTACAATTGTAAAGCCCAATATTAAGACAGAAGCTATTGATAACTCAAAACCCTCATAAGGCAAGAAAGTTAAAAATCCTCCACTTATTCCCAAAATAGAAGCTAACCCAACACCACATGCAGCACAACCAGGAGCAAAAGCACCTAAAAACAGACCAATACTTCCAAATAATCCAATTTTCTTTCCATCTACTCTCTGGCCAATCTTGATTTTATATCCAACTAAACTGAACAACATTCCAAATAAGATACTAATAATAATTAAACTTATGAAAGAATGAAGCATAACTGTTTCCTTAAATCCAAAAAACAATGTAAAGAAAAATTTGATTGTTTTAAGAAACCCTAGAGTCGAATAAAATCCCGTAAAATTTTTCCAACTTGAGATTAATACATTTATAGAATAAAAAGCTAACGCTATAATCATTGTAAAGGTTAAGTATTTCCAACTACTAAAAACCCTCTTCCAAGTGTTACATATTTGTTTCCACCCACTAAGTTTACCTTGCAATAATTTTGATTCCATCTTGATAGTCCAATTTTTAATTAGTATGTTTTAATGACTCTTTTATTACACCTATAGAGAAATAAACAGCTAATCCTGCTATCCCAATACCAACGATTATATCTGGCCACATTGAATTAAAGTATCCTACAAGAATTCCAGCTATTATTACTCCAATATTACCATAGATATCATTTCTAGAACAAACCCAAGCAGACTTGATGTTTATATTTTCATTCTTATTTTTTGTAAGTAGAAAGAAACATATAATGTTTGCAACTAAAGCTAAAAAACCTAATAATGTAATAGTTTGAGCTAATGGTATGACGGGATTAATTATTTTATAAAAAGCCTCCCAAAATACATATAACCCGAAAAGCAACATAATTATCCCTTTTATTAGAGATGCTTTAGCCTGAGTTTTATGACTCTTAGATAAAACAAATAAGCTTAAACCATATACAAATGCATCTCCAAACATATCTAAAGAATCTGCAATCAAAGCATTGGAATCTACGACTATCCCGCTTATGAATTCTACAAAGAACATTATCAAATTAATAAAAAATACTGTGTATAGAACCCATTTCAACCTAGTAATTGTTTCTTTTGAAAAATCAGTTTTGCAGCAATCCATGTTTTAGTTAAATCACATATTTTAATATATTTATAAAGTCATTAAGAAATGAGTAAAAATTTGTTTTCAATGAAGCTAACATTCATCTCCTAGACCGCCTACACACTTCTCCGTAGGAGGAGGACCGCGTTCTGGACATTTTTCAGAATACATACAAGAATCGTCTTTTATGCTAGAGATTTGAGCATTTATTGTTGCCTCGGAGTCTGCTCCGTAAGTAATAAGTATCTTATCTAAATCATTTAATTCATAATTTTCGAATGAATTAACTTCTTCTCCATTTACAATAAGTTTTAACTCCTTACTATTTTCATTACAATATCTAATACCGGTATCTAATATTAAACATTCTTTTGTGAAGTTTATTCCTAAGGTATTAAAGAAATATCCTAATGTCTTTCCTTTTCTATGTTTGTGCATTATTTCTCCGTTTCCATCATGTAAATGCATATCATCATCTATTGGTCTTTCTTCAGTTGATTGATATCTTTCTTGAGAAAAGTTAAACTGTTTATTTTCCAGATATACCTTAAAATCAGCATGTTCGTGTACTTTGTCCTCTTTGGTTTCTTCTATTTTTAGCGGAGCTTTAATAATTGCAGCATTCAAAAGAGTTTTAAATTCTTCATATGAACGAGGATTTGGAATTCTTTCGCCTTCTAAAAAGAAAGAAGGTGTTCCTGAAACTCCTAATTTCTTCCCGGAATCTTTATCCCTTTCAATTCGTGCAAGGGTAGATGGATCGTTTAGATCTTTTGTATACTGCTCCATATCCAGTCCGATTTCTTTTGCATAGTTGGCAAATATCTGAGGATTAGATATTGCACCTTCCCCCCATATTTTTTGATTTTCAAAAAGCTTATCATGCATTTCCCAGAATTTTCCCTGTTTTGCTGCAGCTTCTACTGATAGTGCAGCATTCATGCTGTTTTTATGTCCAGGTAATGGGAAATAACGAACTACAAAAGTAATATTCTCCCCGAAACTATTCTTTAATACTTTAAGCAGAGGATAATAAGTGCCACATACCTCACATTCAAAATCAAGATATTCTATAAGGGTTACTCTAGAATTTGAACCCTGCAAAATATGATCTTCAGAAGTCACTTCTAATAAAGTATTTCCAGAAGATTTTGTGAAAATAAAGAAAAATAACCCCAAGAATGCTAAAATAATAATTGCTACATAAACCATCTTTTTGCTTATTACAAAGGAGTTCACAAAGGGAGTTCGCGAAACTTTTTGTTGAGTTTGAGTATGATGTTTAGCAGTGTTATGCTGTGCTAACCCATCTTCATCCTTAAAATTTCTATTGCAAATCTCACACTTTGTTCTCTCTGCCATTATAATTCATTAAACTTTATTTCAATTTTACTCCCTTTTGATATTTCTTCATAAAAACTATTATACTGTTGCTTTCCATTTTCAGTTTTAAGGAAGTTACGTATTTGTTCTCGAACCTCATCTAAAGGTAATGTTCTTGGAGGAATTTTTTTTACTGTCCAAATAATATGCGTGCCGAATTCTGTTTTAACAGTACCAATTTTCCCAGCTTGTTGATTGAAAGAAAATTGTTTAAACTCTTCGACAAGTGGATCTGCTTGAGTAAATATATATTCTCCACATGAGGAAATACTTGCTGTATCTGTAGAGTAATCCTCAACAAAATCGCAGAAATTATTCTTTGTTATTTTAGGTAATAGTTTTATTGCTTTTTTATCCTTCTCTTCAGCTGTTAAGTTCTCATCCCCAATTAAGATGTGTTTTATCGTAACACTCTCTCCTACTTTAAATTTATCAGGATTATTTGAATAATAACTTTCAACTTCTTCATCCTTTATCTTTATTTTCTTTAACAGATTTTCATCTATGAATTTTTGTACAGTTATTTGTTTTCCATATTGGCTTATTAGCTCTTCCTCGGTTATACCTTGAGCTACAAGACTAGCAGAAAATTGTTCCTCTGTTAAACCAGAAGAAAGTTTAGCAATTTGAAATTGCTGTCTTGCTTCCTCATTGCTTACAAGTAGACCTTTTTTTTCTGCTTCTTGGTAGAAAACCTTTGTCTGAACAATTTGATTCAATAAGTCTGCCTTAGTAACAGTTCCTTGATATTGTTGAGGCAATGAATCAAATGATTTTTCTAATTCACTTAAAGTTATAATCTCTCCATTAACAATAGCAACCACATCTTCTTGAGAATCTCGTTGTGCAACTATTAATATAAAAGCAAAAACTGCTATTGTTAAAAAGACTATAGATCCAATAAAAACTCGTTTAGAAATTTTTATTTCTTTTGGTTTTTCTTCTTTTTTAGCTATATTATTTTCCATATTTTTTCATATTTTCTTTATTTATCAATCTTCTGTTTACTATTTTAAAAAATAAAAAAATAAAAAACTATTTATTATTTAAAGTTCAGCATCAATAGCTTGTTTGAATGCAGCATAAGGTTGAGCACCGCTCAATAGCCTGCCGTTAATGAAAAACGCTGGAGTTCCCTGAACACCCGCACTTCCCCCATCAGCAAAGTCATCTTGAATTTCTTGAGCATGTTTTCCGCTATCAAGACAACTATCTATGTTGTAACCTATGTCTTTAGCCCATTTCTTAAGATCTTCTTTAGTGAATTGTACCGTTGATTGGACTGAACCACCATCTAGTTTATTCTGTTCTTCAAACATCTTATCATGCATCTTGAAGTAAGCTTCGTCTCCTCCTTTCTCACGTGCGCAATTAGCTGCTTCTGCAGCTGGAATAGCCATAGGATGGAAATTTAGAGGATAATCCCTATATACAAATTTTACTTTTCCGGTATCAATATAATCTTCCTTTAGTTGAGTGAAAGTATCCTGCCAGAATTTTCTGCAGAATGGACATTGATAATCCGAAAATTCTATAATTGTTACTGGAGCATCGTCTTCCCCTAATACTGGATCATCATCCATACTTACCTCTACACGAGCACTTGGAGAAGGTAATCCTTGAGTCGGCTGTTGAACAACATTAGTGTTTGTACTTTTACCCGGTATAACAAAAAAGATTATTCCTAGAACAATTACCCCTAATAAAGCAAATGTTGAGTATTTCCACAACTTATCTTTACTAATAGTAATCGTATCATTTCTTACTTTTGAGTTTGTCTTTTCTTCCATATATCCTCCTTTCATTTTTAATCTTGCTTTTGTTAAGCATAAAATAACTAAAAAAACAGCTTATAAGAGTATCGTAGAACCAGTTTCAGATGTAGAACCAGTTCTATTTTAGCATTATTATATTAGTCATTCCGCGTCTTTTTCTTTCTATAATTCCCAGTTGTTCAAGTTTATCTAAAATTCTTGATACTTTGGATTTAGGAAAGTTAAAATGTTCCACAATATTACTTTGATAAACTCCTTTATCTTTATTTTCTTTAACGAAATAAAATACTTTCTTCTCTTCAGAACTAATTTTAGTTAGATCATAACTTTTTTGATCTATTATTCTTTCAGATTTTATCAAAGATAAGTAAAACCCTAAACCCGCTAGAAAAGAAACTAATAACTCTAGAAAAGAAATAATACTTTCATGATTATTATGCTGACCATTAGTTTTACATAACTCTAAGTCACAAGAAATATCTTTCTGTAATTTACAAAATTCTACACAACTTTCTAAATTTTGTTTATTTAATGTAGAATTAAGGTAAAATAAGCTTATAAGTACAACAGTGCTTATGAGGATTATAGCAAACCCCAAATATCTAGGCTTCATAAACTAATTATAGTTAAGCTGTTAATAAATCTTGCAATCATCTAAATAACTACATTAAACTTTGTTCTTCTAAGTAAAAATGCTTAATTATTTGATGAATTCATCATCTTTTTTGCAACTTTTAAGAATGTTAGATCTCTATCTCTAATAAATTTACCTTCAACCTTAGTAGGTTTATCATTTTCAAAAGTTTCAATAGCCTTATCCAAAGTCATCCAAACTAATTCAAATTCTTCAATTAATTCAGACTCTGTAAATTTAGGCTTACCCTTAGAAAGTATTTTGCCCAAATAACAATAAGATATTTGTTTTTGATCACTTCCCCAATTAAAATTATTCTTTGAACGATATTCTATGATTTTGCCTATTTCAGATTCTATTTTAATTTCGCTTCCTACCTCTTCAAGAATCTCTCTTACTAATGCTTCTTCTTTAGTCTCACCTTCGTCGATTCCACCACCAGGGAGTTTGTGATAATTGCTCCTTGAAACAAATAAAATAGGAACTAAACCATTATCATCAAAAAGTACTGCTCTAGAAGCCTCTCTGAGTTTTACATTTGAGCTATTCTCTAAAAAATTCTCATCTCTTATTTCTTTAAGCAATCTCACAGCTACTTCTCCGCTTCAAGACTTCTTTCTTTTTCTACGTTTAGCATCGCTATGTGGTTACCTATTGAAGTTAAAGTACGAAGCATCATAAGGAAATAATGAACTATTATTGGATCTTCTTTTTTAATAAGGGCAAGATTATTCTCAAAATTGCCTTTCCTTAGTTCGAAAAACTTCTGTACATTGTCTTTTTTCTCATTAACTATTGCATTGTAAAGTTCTTGATAGTGATCTCTTACTTCTTTGAGAAGCTTTAATTCAGATTCGCTTAATTTTGGTTTCTTTTGAGAATTAAGATGATCATAAGAATAGTTAATTAAGATTGAAATTTCAATAATTGCATTGAAAAAGTCATAAGCATACTTTGAGTTTACCGAGTCAAATATCTCTCTTTTGTTTATCAAACGTTTGCATAAATTACAAAGTCTACATAATGTAGTGTGAAGTTCTTTTATTTCATAACTCATTTCAAAATTGCCTTTTTCACCTTCTTCTAATAAATAGTCTAACTTTGAAAGTAAAATCCACATTATTTTTCTTACTATTTGCCCATATTCAGAATCATCTGTATGCACCATACACTTAAGCCTACAGACATTATTATCGCTTTTTACAAGTTCAAGTCCAGTAAGTAACTTAAGATCTTCTCTTATCTGAGGCAATTGTTTAGCGGAAGTATATTTTATGTTTATTTCATCAAATCCTGATGTGTAAAGATGGCGAATAATTCTACCAATATACCATTCATCTCCGCTTTCTAAAGGAACAGTTACTGGCTCAAAAGATTTGTCTTGTATAGAAATAATCAGTTTTCCACGCGATGGTTCTACATTGACTAACTGCCCCTGTTTAAGATTATTATTTTTTACCCAATTAGATGGAAGTGAAACAGTTAAAGTACCTTCTCCATGCTTGACTACTTTTCTCTTCATGCCGATTTTTTGTAACCTTGTTATTTAAATTTATGGTTATGTACACATATTTATACAATTTATGTTTATACACACA
>CAYMJZ010000029.1:0-8747 GCA_964391445.1 Candidatus Woesearchaeota archaeon | reverse complement strand
TCGAGTTTGAAAAAACTTGTAAATTTGGAACGAGAGCTGAATGTAATACTCAAACAGGAAATGCTTCTCTTGTAGGAGGAACATTCTACGCGGGCAAATTATGTTCTGCTGAAGAATTAGGGACAATATGCGGACCTACAACTCAAACTACTTGCGTAGAAGGCAAGGACGGAGTTTATTTCAAAGATTCATGTGGTAACCCTGCTAATATATATGATGCGTCTAAAACTGAAGACCAATTATATTGGAGCGATGTTATTGATGTAAGTGATTCTTGTAATCCTTCTGGAAGCAATGCAGGAAGTTCATCCTGTGGAAATTGTAATTATTTACAAGGAAGTATTTGTCGAAGCGAAGATGATGCTGGAGGTAATCCAACTTATGGAGATTTCATGTGTGCAGATTTGAATTGTAAAAACACTCAAAATGGAAAAAATTACAGACATGGTGAAAGTTGGTGTGTCTATGAAGATGCTGGAGGATTTGGAAAATCAGATAATTCTGTCGGAAGTAGATTCTACAAACACATTTGTATAAATGGAAAAGAAGTTCTAGAACAGTGCGAGGACTTCAGAGCTGAAGAATGTATTGAACAGAAAATTGGAGATTTTTCACAAGCTGCATGTAAGGTTAATAGATGGCAAGATTGTGTTAATCAACAAGATCAAAAATCATGTGAAAATGAAGACATTAGAGATTGTAGGTGGGAAGAAGGGACTATATTACAAGCATTGAGTAATAGTTCTGAGAGGGTTGTAACTGGTACATGTTTCCCTGAAAATAAACCAGGATTTAACTTTTGGGAAGATACTGAAACTAGCAATATATGTGCATTAGCAAGTGAGACTTGCATAGTAACTTTTGAGAAAGATGTATTTGGGGGAAATGAGAGAATAACTTCTGGAGAAGAGTGTTGGGACAGAAATAAGGATGGCGTAAGTGATGGGTGGGTAAAAAGAAAGTTAGAAATATGTGGGATGCTTGGGGATTGTGGTAAAGGGATTAACTGGGCAGGACAGGAAGGTTATGGAGGATATAGCCTATTTGTCGATAATGAACAAGTTGACCAATAAGTCTTATAAATAATAAGAATCTAATGTTGTTATGAATTACTTTCTAATTATTCCTCTTTTTTTGAGCATTGCAGTAGTCTTATTATTAATGCCTTGGTGGATAAGAAAGGTAAAATCCATAGGTCTGGTTTGGGATGATATGAATAAAATCAAAGGGGAAAAAGTTTCTGGATCTGGAGGATTGATTGTTTTACTTGCTTTCTTGCTTAGTGTTTTATTTTATGTTGCATATAGAGTTTTTATCTTGAGAAGTTCTAATGGATTTTTATTAGAGATATTTGTAATTTTAACTATTGTAACTTTCATGGGTTTTGTTGGGTTTATTGATGACTTATTTGGATGGCGTAAAGGAGGACTTTCTGCAAGGTCAAGAATTTTATTAGCGATTTTTGGTGCAATACCATTAATAGCGATTAAAGCAGGAGATAGTGTGATAAGTTTTCCATTTTTTGGAGCCGTTGATTTGGGTTTAATATACCCTTTAATATTCATACCTTTAGGCGTTGTTGCTACGACGACGACGTTTAATATATTAGCAGGATTTAATGGTCTTGAAGCAGGACAGGGAATAATACTACTTTCTGGTTTAGCTTTTGTTTCTTATTTAACTGGGAGTCCTTGGCTTTCCGTTGTTTGTTTGTGTATGGTGCTTGCATTGTTAGGATTTTTAGTACATAATAAATTCCCCGCTCGGGTGTTTCCAGGAGATGTAATGACTTACTCTATAGGAGTCATGATTGCCGCTGTTGCTATTTTAGGAAACTTCGAAAAAATCGCGATGTTTTTCTACATACCTTATATTTTAGAAGTAATTTTAAAATCAAGAGGTAGATTGAAGAAAAACTCATTCGGTAAACCGATGAAAGACGGAACTTTAGAAAACCAATATAGTAAATGGTATAGCTTGAATCATGTTTCTATTTCGGTTTTAAAAAAAGTAGGAATTAGATCTACTGAAAAAAATGCAGTTTACACAATATGGCTTTTCCAAATAATTATTGTATTATTAGGAGTATTCTTTTCTAGAAACACATTATTCTAAATGTTGTAACTATCAAGTAATAGTAAAGTTTAAATATTCGTTTAATTTGATAGATATACCTGAAAATGAAATCTAGGGCTAAAAATCTAGGCTTGACAGGGGTGATCTTAGGGGCTTCTATCTTCTCTGGTTGTGTTTCTAATGCAGACCATTTGTATAGAACCGGTCAAATAAATGCTCAACAGCATGCTCAGATGAAAGCTGCTGAAAGTCAAAGAGATGATGGATTAGTTCTTACCTTATTGGGAGGTCTTATGGGTACGAATGCATTAAAGACTGGAAATGCTCAACAAGCTTTTGCAGGAGATGTTATTAAAGATTATGGAATGGCTCAAGCTTCTGCAAATAATACTAATGTTTATGTTTCTAACTCTCCTCAAACTGTTGCGCCTACAAGTTATATCCCAGAAGTAACTGTTCAGATGCCTGATTGGAAAGTGTCTTCTGTCGGATCAAGAGAAGAACCTTTGTTTTTGAGAACTGGAAATGAATCATCTGGAGGTATTGTTGCAGTTGTTTCTAACTATGCATTTGATCTAAAGAAAGATGGAAAATTAGATTATCCTGAGGATTTCAGAGGTCTAAAAAGAATGTATTTACCAGGAGAAGATATAACTTTGTCCTTAGTTACAGAAAAGCCATCTGAGCTTGCAATTAAAGTTTACGATTCTAAAGGAAAGGAAGTATACTCTGATTCTATTATTGGAAATTCATTATCTAAAAAGTTTAAAGGAGATAATGGAAAATACAGGGCAGAATATTTATTTGGAAAATCTTCTCTTGGAAACTTAGAGTTTGAAATAAATCCTGATAAGGTGAGGTTTGAGAAAAGATGAATCTTTTAGGAAAACTTGCATTAACATCCGCTTTAGGATTGGCTGGTTGTGTATCTGGCCCATTTGTAGAAGAGAGTCGTTCTCCTGGACATGCACAATTTAAAGGAGGATTTATTGGATCTTTTGCTAAAGTTCTTGATGTTTATTGTGGAAATGATATGACTTATCTTCCTCAAAAGGGTTTTGATGTTGATGGACAAAAAGAGATTTTTGTTGAAGGAGAACCTATAAAAGTTGGATTTTACCTTAGCGGAAATGTAGACAGAGGACTTGAAAATGGTTCTATTGGTATTACAAAATTATTTAGAAATGGTGAAATTGATGTATCTAAGACTAGAAGAATAAACTCTGGAAGCTATATGATAATCGATTATGGAACACAACTTGATAGGGGAAATTACACTGTATCTCATCAAGGCGGAGAAGCGTTTATGGGAAGTATTGATTTTCAAGTTGTTTCTCCTCCGGACAGAGTTACAGATAATAAAAGATAATTTTGCACTTTCCAATAACGTTTATAAACAATTATTCCATTAAGATTTTATGTTTTTCCGAAGAGATGATGATTCAAACTTAGATGTAAAAACTTATGCTATTTCTCAAATTTTTATTTTAATTTTAGCAAGTTTTAGTTTTGCTTTTTTGATTGCTGAAAGTTCTCAAGTTAGTGCTCAAGCACCTGGAATAAGCCCTCCGATTCAAGCAGGTTCTGTTACCGGTTCGGGAGTTTTTAACTCGCAAGTTACAGTTAGAGGAATTACTTTCCAACCAGGTCCATATACCTATTCGGTAAAAGAAGGGAATTTAATTTTAGCTAGAGGTGGAACTTCCGTACAAACTAGCGTTCAAGAAGTTAATACTGCTATTGCTGAAGCTAATTCAAAAATCCCTGCTGCTTCTCAAGGCAGCGCTGTTCCTGGAACTCCTGGTGCAGATACAGGAATATTTGGAGGAAATCCTTTTGGAGCCAGTGAATATGTCGGAACTACTGGAGGATACTTATTATCTGGAGTAATTTGGGGAGGAGCAGCCGCAGCTATTGTCTATTTTGTAGGGGACTTTTTAGGGCTTGATGATAATCAGAAAGAAGCAGCTTCAATTGCTCTTGGCGCAGGAGTTGGAATTGCAAGATTTGGATTCTTGCAAGCTGGAGGAGGAGTTGGAAGTGCTGCAACAACAGGATTCGGAGGAGTTTTAGAAAGCGTAGGATTTTATTCTTATCCGGCTTTGTGGGCCATTGGAATAGCTGCAGTGGTTTACATTGCAATCTATAGAGAAGAAACTCAGAAAGTAATCAACTTCCAATGTTTGCCTTACGAGGCACCTGTTGGAGGAAGAAATTGTGAAGAGTGTAACGGAGATCCTATGAGGCCTTGTTCTGAATATAGATGTCGTGCTCTTGGACAAGCTTGTGAACTTGTGAATGCCGGAACTAGCGATGAAAAATGCGTTTGGGTAAACCCTAACGATGCAACTTCACCTACAATAACTCCCTCTGAAGATGCTCTTACTGAAAATCACAGATATACAAATCATGAAACAAGACCTACTTCACTTGGAACTAAAATTGTTTACAACAATAATGCTAATGGATGTTTGCAAGCATTTACTCCATTGAGTTTTGGAATTACAACTAATGAACCAGCCCAATGTAAAATAGACATTGACCATAAAGATACTTTCGATGAAATGCAATTCTTCTTCGGAGGAACAAATCTATTCTTGTATAATCACACACAAACATTCTCGTTGCCTAGCCCTGAAGCATTGAATGCAGAAGCTCCTGAATTATTAACAGATGGAAAATATGATTTCTTTGTAAGATGCAGAGATAAAAATGGAAACGAAAATGTTGATGAATATGCAATACAATTATGCGTTGACCCTAGCCCTGACACTACTGCTCCTGTAATTGTGGATACTTCTATCCCAAGTGATAGTTATGTCAAATTTGGCGCTCAATCCGTTCCAGTTAGCTTCTATGTTAATGAACCTGCAACATGTAAGTGGAGTACTCAAGACAAAGAGTATTCTGTAATGGAAAATACGATGAATTGTGCTACAACTTTGAAACAGGTTAATGCTCGTGAGCTATACACTTGTCAAACCAACTTTACAGGAATTGTCGATAGACAGACAAATAATTACTTCATAAGATGTAAGGACCAGCCTTCAAAGCCTGAAGAAGATAGAAATGTTAATGTTGTTAGTTATAAATATAATTTGAAGGGTTCTCAGCCATTGAATATTATATTTACATCTCCTAACGGAACAGTTACAGGAAACTCGAATACAGTGCCTGTTGAATTGAAAGTCACGACTGATGATGGGGCTAATGAAGGAGTTTCAATATGTTCATTCAGTTCTTCTGGTTTGCCAGATAGTTATGTTTTGATGTTTGAGACTGATGCCGTAGAACATACTCAAAGATTAGACTTGCCTACTGGAAATTATAATTATCATTTTAGATGTGTTGACTATGGAGGAAACACTGCAGAAGCAGAAACCGGATTTACAGTTATAGTGGACACATTTGCTCCTTTAGTGACTAGAGCTTATAGAGATTCATCTCAAGATGCTTTGAAAATAGTTACTAACGAAGATGCAGAATGTGCTTATTCTCTTAACTCTTGTAACTTCAACTTTGATGAGGGAATTGAAATGTTGTACTTATCTGCTTCAAATAAGAAGAGCCATTATTCCGAATGGAAGCCTAACGTTGCATATTATATTAAATGTAGAGATGTATTCAATAATGAACCTGGACCAAATACATGTTCATTAGTTGCAAGTGCCACAAACATACGATGAGAAACGGTTCTATAGAGATATCATTTGGAATGATTTTTTCAGTTATTATAATAATTACTTTAATAGGAGTCGCAGTTTATGGAATAACTATATTCTTGGACGTAGGAAAAACTGCAGAGATTGGTTTGTTTTATGAAGAATTTCAGAAATCTGTTGATGAAATATGGTCAAGTGCTACTACAAATAGAGTAATAGATTATTCTATTCCTAACGGAATAAGCCATGTTTGTTTTGGAAGTATTGTAAATAATATTGATGCTGGAAGATATACTTCTCAATTGAAATCATTAAGAACTGCTTCTTCTGGATTTCAACAACAAAGTACAAATGTTTTCCTTTATCCTCCTGAAAACGCGAAAGATTTTGCATTCCAAAAAATAGACAAGATAGATACTTCTTCTCTTGGAACTTTTGATTGTTTTGAGGTTAGAAATAGAAAAGTTAGCATAAGATTATCTAAGGGAGAGTTTGAATCGCTTGTAAAGGTAATGAGAGAATAAAATGAAAACAAATAGAGGAATTAATAGAAAAGGAGTAGACTTTACGTTTAGCTGGATTTTTGCAATAATTGCGGGAGCTGCTATACTTGGAGCGGCAATATATATAACAACTCAATTACTAGATTCAAGTGATCTTCAGAGAGATACATTAGTTGCTGGAGAAGTTGCTAATCTTCTAAATCCCTTAGGAACTAATCTTGAAGATAACAGATATTCTGTAATTAATTTTGCTACAGATACAAGAGTTTACAATGAATGTTCAAATCAGGGACCTTTTGGAGCGCAGAGATTGAGTACTGCATCTAAGACAAGAAATGAATGGTCTGATGAGAGTGTGCAAAAAATTGTTTATGATAAATATTTGTTTTCAAGAAGAGTTGAAGAGACTCAAAACAAAGAAATTCACATCATGGTTAATCCTTTAGTTGCACCTTTTAAGATAGGAGATGTAATGTCTCTATATGGAGCAAGATATTGTTTTGTTAATCCATCTGATAGTGTTGAAGATTTAATTAATGATTTGTCTGCTGATGGGAAGCAAGATATTGGAATAAATATAACTAGCTCTGAGAATAATTGTCCTGTTAATTCTACTAAGGTCTGCTTTAACAAAATAGGCTGTGAAATTAATGTTAATACTCAGGCAGAAGTTGTTAGTAAAAACGGAAAAGACATGTATTATGAGGGAGACAGTTTAATGTTAGCAGCGATATTCTCAGATTATGATATTTATGAGTGTCAAATATCAAGACTAATGAAAAGAGCTTCTGAGCTTGCAGTGGTTTACTCTAAAAAGGCAATTTATCTTGAAGGAAGCGGTTGTTCTAACAATCTAATTTCAGACTTACAGAGTTTTATTCTGGCTACTAATATAAGTAGCTCAAGAGATTTTGCCAGATTAGTAATGCCTCTGGCAGAGGATTTGGAAAGGAGGAATAATGAACTTGGATCTTGCAAAGTTTTCTAGAGTTAAAAGAGGGCAATTTAAAATACAGCAAATGGTTTTCATAATAGTTGCTATAATAATTTTATTTGGAATAGTTTCTGTATTTTTTGTTTCTATAAGATTCGGATCTCTTAGAGGAGATGTTGAAGATTTGAGAAAGGAAGCTGTTTTGACACAAGTCAGAAAGATTGCTGGTACTCCTGAATTTTCATGGATTGCTTCCGATGATTGTTCGTCTTGTATAGACTTAGATAAGATATTCTTGCTTAAGGAAAGAAATTCTTACAAAGGATTTTGGAGCGATATTTCATTACTTAGAATAAGTAGAGTTTATCCAATATATGATGGTGTTGAGTGTACTACTCAGAGTTATCCTAGATGTAATCAAATTACTCTTGTAAATAGTGGAGAATTTGAGGCTTACGAATCATTTGTTTCGTTATGTAGATTTGATGACTCTTTAGGACAAAATAAATGTGAGCTTGGAAAAATAATAATGGGGTTTGATACTGTAAGATGATTAAGAAAAAAGGACAGGAAGAGATAGTAGGATTTGTATTAATTGTAGTAATACTTGCAATTGCAACGGTTATATTTTTAGGAATAAAGCTAAGAAATCCAGAACCTGTTCAGAAAGACAGCGAAATATTGTATCAGTTTATTGAAAGCTCTATGGAACAGACTACTGAATGTGTAATAAGGCAAAATGGAAGGAATGTTGCATTAAATGAATTAATAAAGGAATGTCATTCTTTTGATAATAGTTGTTTGAATGGGAGAAGTTCTTGTGAAATTGCAGAAGAGACTATGGATTCTCTAATTAATGCTACTTTCAAAGTTGGAGAAGACTATCCATTCAAGGGTTATGAGATGCTTGCAGAATACCGAACTAATTCTTCATCACCTGAAGAGATATTCTCTTTAAAGTCGGGTAATTGCACTAATAACTATATAGGGAATTCTTACTTCTTACCTCAATTTCCAGGCAATATAGTAATTAGCGCTAAGATATGCTCTTAATTAGAGAATAATGTCTATCTTTAAATGATCTATTATAACTATTGGTTTTAGCCTTTCTCTTTTTCCTGTTGATTCTTTTATTAAATCTATAAAACCAAACTGTTCTAGGACTTTGATATCTTCTGAAACTGACTTAAAGTCTCGGTTTACTAACTTGGCTACATCATATATAGACTTAGGATTTCTTGATTTTATTACGTGAATTATTCTTGCTTTTTCGTTAGATAATAATGACCTTAGAGAAGCTAAACCTTTGAAATCGAAGTCATCTTTTTCTGAAGAAAACTTTTTGAAGAAGGATGAAAAAGTTCCCCTGTCTTCAGTTATAGTTATCTCCTTTATACGTGTTTTTTGGGCCATCTTAAGTTGATTAAATATCTTAAGTATTTATATGTTTTTATTCCCCATATATTCATAAAATACCCTATATTTATACTAATATCAACGGTATAATTGTTTAATCATTAGGTAGTGACAAGCAAAGATTTATATATTAATCATAAAGATGGTGTTTTGTAG
>CAYMJZ010000028.1:0-8876 GCA_964391445.1 Candidatus Woesearchaeota archaeon | reverse complement strand
AAATATGGTTAAAACAAAAAAAGTAAAAGCAGCTGGTCGTTTTGGCGCCGGATATGGAACTTATTTGAGAAACAGATTGAATGCTGTTGAATCCCTTCAGAGAGTAAAACAAACATGCCCTCATTGCAAAAAATCAGGAGTTAAAAGAATGGCTGCTGGAATTTGGCATTGCGAAAAATGCGGAGTTCAATTTGCCGGACATGCATACATATTAAATAAATAAACTTAAAAACATAAAAAATCAAAATTAAACATGGCTCAATACAAATGCTTCAGATGCGCTAAACCTTTGACAAACAAAGTTTTAGACAAAGTTTTCAATTGTCCTAATTGCAATTCGAAAATATTCTACAAGCCTAGAACACATGTTGTTAAAATCAAGGCAGTGTGATTATTAACATGGATGAAAAAGCAAGGCAGAAAATTCAAGACTTACAAATTCTAGAGCAGAATTTACAATCCTTATTAATGCAAAAACAAAATAACTCTCTTGAATTAAGTGAAACTTCAAATGCTTTATCTGAAATTTCTAAGACTAAAGACTCAGTTTACAAAATGGTTGGTTCTATAATAGTCTCAGTTGACAAAACAAAAACTCTCTCAGAATTGGAAGAAAAGAAAAAATTGCTCGAGTTGAGAAATTCTTCTATAGAAAAGCAAGAAAAATCTATAGAATCAAAAGCTATCGAGTTACAGACGGAAATAAAAAATATTCTTGAAAAGAAATCCCCGTCGGAAAAGAAATAGTATCTGATATTTTAAATAACGATAATGTTTATATACTGAATAATTTATCAGAGAATATGGTGTTTGGTTTCAAAGGGGTTTTTAACAAATCTCAACCTGCGGATGATTATGTAGAACTTGACTTAAATCAGTCAAAGGCTCGTAAGGAGAAAATAAAGATTCGTCAATTTACTTTGACAAAGTATGATGATATTAATGAAATTCTTGCTGCTTTGAGAGAAGGATATACAATTGCTTTCATAGATATTAGAAAATTAAAGAGCAAAGATATTATTGAACTTAAGAGAGCATTAACAAAAATCAAAAAAACAGTTGATGCTATGGAAGGCTCAATTGCTGGCTTTGGAGACCAAGCTATTATTGCTTCTCCAGATTTTGCTGAGATTTACAGAGGTCCAACAGGGCAATCTGCTCCTGCAAGTCCAAAAGAAGATTCTTTAATGTAATTCAGCTAGATATTTAGAAAATTTATTTTTTGATATTATTTTTAACCTTGAGATATGGAAAATAAACTTCTTGTCGCTACAACAATTGTTGCGGGTACTAATAATACTAATAATGCTCCTAAAGTAGATGAAACTATGTTCCCTATCTCCCAATTCAAAAATTCTATGTTTCTAACTCCAGCAGAACCTGCGAAACTAACTATTACTAGAGAAACTGAAGAGGTCATGAACTTGTTAATGTCATTTGGAGCTACACCAATAAACCCTATTACAAGCCCTAATAATAATAAGAGCCCTAAAAGAAAGGGATTAAGATTGCCGAACAAAGCACTTATTATTCCCCCAAGTATTGCAAGAACAATTCCTATAAGGAATGCCCAAGCGCTTACAACATTCTCTCTAGATCTTATGGCCATGCTATATATTATAGAAGCTACAATATAAATTTTTCTTAATTTCAAAGTAATAAAGATAATACAAGTTCGTTTAACACCGAAATATTTATATAGCCTCATTCTTGCTGAAATTTAACACAAAATGAAATTCAACAAATTACTTTCATTATTTGCATTTGTTACATTAGCAATTTTCTCAGTTACACTTACAAGTGCAGCTACAATTTTCTTAGATGATTTTACAACAGTTCCTAGTGCTTGGAACCCTGGAAGCTGGACTCTTAATTCTTCAGGGTATCTTCAAGCCTCAAATAACGTTGCGATAGGTACAAGAGATGCTTCAACAACAGGATTTAACAGCATAATCTTATCCTTTGACAAAAGAATATTTGACTTTTCTTCAAACACAGGTTTCGAAGGAACAGATAATCTAGCAGTATTAGTTTCTTTCGACGGAACAACATTTACTAATATTGGTTCTTATAATGGAACTGAAAGTTCTTCATTCAATACAGAAACAATAAACCTTAATTCTCAAGCTAATAACAATGCAAACTTCAAGATAAGATTTGAATGTAACACCAACACAAATGAGGAATTCTGTTACATTGACAATGTAAAGCTTGAAGGTACTGCTATTCCAACATCTAACATTCAAGTAACAGTTACAGGCTCAGAACCTACACAATCACAACCATTCACATTAAACAATAACGTTACCCTCGGAGTTTCATCTTCAACAGTTTCAGGAACTGCAACAATGTCTGTTGTATCTCCAATTTCAGGAATTACATTCACACCTTCACTAGTTCAATTACAATCAATACCTGTTCCTGTTAAAGCAGTACTAAAGGGAATAACAGGTCTTAAGTTTGGAGATCAAGACGTAACTGTTCGTGCTACATCAGGTTCACAAACAGGACAGGCTACATTCAAAGTAAGAAAAACATTCTGTTCAGCTGGAACTGTTGCTGGAAACTTAACAATTGACGGCGTAAGCTGGGATAACAATGGCGAAGGAGATGAAGACACTTGGGAACTATTAGATCAAATTGAAGTTGAAATGGACATTAGAAATAACAATAACGATGATGAAGTTGACGCTGTTGCAGTTTTAGGTCTATTTGACTCAAACGGAAATGACGTATCTGATGAGCTAGTATTTATCGGAGACTCAAGAGAAGATGAAGAACAAATTGACATAAGCATTGATGATGACAGTGAAGAGACAGTTAACTGGGAATTTAAAGTTCCAGCAGACTTTGATGCAGGCAATTATAGATTAGCTGTTAAAGTTTACGATGAAGATCAAGGTCAAGCAAGAGACTGTGCAGACATATCTAATGACTTGGACGAGAACTTCTTCCAACCAATAAAAATAGAGCAAACAAACGATGAAGGTCGTTTTGTTGTTGTTGACGAAATTGAGTTAGACACTCAGCTTACATGTGGTCAAACAGTATCAGGACAATTTACAGTATTTAACATCGGTGAAGACGATGAGGAAAGAGTAAAGATAACAATTGCAAACAGAGATCTTGGTATAAATCTTGTAAGAGAAATAACTTCTGATTTAGATCAGGGAGAAGACGAAACTCTTGACTTCTCATTTACTGTTCCTGCAACAGCAAGAAGCGGACGTTATGTTCTTGAATTCCTTACAGAATATGACTATGATGATGGAGTTTATGATCAAGAAGCAGACGAATCAACAGATTATGCAATAGAAGTGCTTGGATGCTCAGGAAACATTGGAAATCCTTCTGGAGGATTAACAAACATAGCTATAGATGCAGATCTTGCTTCAGAAGCTAAAGCCGGAGAAGAGCTTGTAGTTGTTGCAACAATCACAAACACTGGAACAGAAAATGCAGACTTCAGCATATCAGCAAGAGGATATTCAAACTGGGCAGAATTATCTGACATTTCACCTTCAACTCTATCAGTTGATGCTGGAGAAAGTAAAGAAGTTACTTTAGTAATGATTGTTAACAAGGATGCATCAGGACTGCAATCTTTTGATCTACAAGTATCTGAAGACGGAAGAACTCAAATACAAGAGATTGAAGTTGAACTAGCATCTTCAAGCTCTATTGGTGGAATATTCAGCTCAGACAACTCATTGATCTGGATTATAGGAGCAGTTAACCTTGTACTTATAATTTTGATAATTGTAGTTGCAGTTAGAATGTCTCGCAAATAAGTAAGCATTTTTTAAGCTTCAATTCCTATATAGATTATGGAAAATTTTTCATTTTCATTAGTCTATAGATATTTATTGCTCTTAATATTAGGAATAGGTAATTTATTCATTTTTTATTTATTTTTGACTCCATTAACTGTTTATCCTGTTTTCTGGTTAATAGGAATCTCAGATGAAGCAAGTTTAATGAGAGGGACATACACTAAAGTTTGCGAATTATCAGAAGGAACATTTTTAGAAAGTCTGGCTTGTATGAATACAACAATATTCTTCAGAGACTATTTTGCTTCTATAATTCCAGCATGTATTGCAGGGTCAGCATATTATCTTCTTTTAATTCTTAATTTAACAACACCTATGCCTTTAGGAAAAAGAGTAAAGAGCTTAATATTTATATTAGGGTTATTTCTAACTCTAAACATCCTTAGAATATTCTCATTTGCATTGATTTTTGCAAGCAAGAATTATGAAATATTTAATTTAGCACACACAGCTTCTTGGTATTTCGGAAGCACAATACTTGTAATTTTAATATGGTTTGCAAATGTTTTAATATTTAGAATAAAAGAAATCCCTGTTTATACAGACGTAAAATCAATAATAAATCAAATTAAAAATAAAAAATGAATTTTCTTATAGATCTAATAAATTTCCTGGTAGACTTAGTTTCAAGTCTAGGTTATTTTGGAATATTTATAGGTATGACTATAGAAAGCACAGTTATTCCATTTCCAACAGAGCTAATACTTCCTCCAGCAGGAGTTTTAGTTGCGAGAGGAGAAATGTCCTTCATAATTGTCTTAGTAATGGCTGTAGCAGGAAGCATAGCAGGAGCATTAATCAATTATTATATGGCTTTTTATCTTGGAAGAAAAACAGTAAATAAACTTCTCTTAAAATATGGAAAAATATTTTTTGTAAAAGAAGAAGAATTGCTAAAATCTGAAAACTTTTTTAAGAAACATGGAGAAGCTACAACATTTTTCGGAAGATTAATTCCGGGAATAAGATCATTTGTTTCTCTCCCAGCAGGTTTCTACAAGATGAATGTCTTAAGATTTTGTGTATTTACAGGATTAGGAGCAGGAATATGGGGAGCATTGTTAATTTATCTTGGAGTTCTTTACGGAGATAATCAATCGTCGATAGATTCAATGATTTCATCTCTAACTTGGATAATCTTAATATTTTTAGTGATTGCAATAGGGACTTACATTTACATCCATAAAAGAAAATCAAATAGTAATCTTCTTAGCGTCAAGAATTGATTGAACTTCAAGCTTTTCAGTTGCTTCTAAAATCTCACAATTATCAACTTCTACTTTGTAACAGTTTCCTTCAATTGTGACCTTTGTTTCGTTTCCTTTTAGTATTTCTATTACTTTATTTCCAGGTTTGTTTTCACATGTTGCCCACAAATCTCTATTTAACCCAGCATCCCAGAAATTAAGATTTCCTGCTATTACTTTCATCTGGTTATCAGTTAAGAAACTGGATAAACTCCCAACTGCAAGAGGGCCATATCTACATTCTTGAAGGCCATCACTATTTACAGAAAGGTAAACGACAGATCCAGGATTCATTAAATTAGATTTACCGCTTATAAGTACATCGTTTTCTCTAGGGTCATTTCTAATGTAGAAATTATACAATGCCAACCCTCCAGCCTGCAATTTTACATAATAACTATGATGGAAAACTTGTATGTCTCCAACTCTTTGTTTTGAAAATGCGAGACCTTGATATTCGAATGTATTCAAGCTCTTGAAATAAGCACTAGCTACAAGAAAAACAATAATGATAACTGCAAGAAAAGCAAGCACACCTAACAGCTCTCTTTCAAGTTTCCTTTCCTTAACCTTATTCACAGATTTAGCCATGTTATATTGTAATATTCTCCTTTTTTAAAACTAATTAGCCTGATATTCCAAGAACCTTATAGAGGAATGCATCAAGAGTTTTCATATTTCCGTTTATGAATATGCAACTCTGTTCCTCGGTAATACTAGGTATTTCACTTTCTCTTATGACTATAAATGGTTCAGAAGAACAATCTCTTTCAGGCAAGTCTCTCTCACAAGGACCATAACATGCTTCGTTTACTCTTCCTAAATAAGGTCCCAAGCTCGAATACACTTCTTGTAATCCTCCAGCAAGCTGGGAATCAATGTAAATCTGTCTGCCTGAAAAATCAGCTATAGTTTTACTTATTGTATATTGTGAAGCATTAACTTCTTCTAAATGATGTGTAAAGAAATACTGCTGGTTTCCTGCAGTATAGATCCAATACTGTCCATTATTACTGAATCCTTGGGTCTGTTCAGAGACATTTTGGCCTCCGAAATTAACCATGCTTAACGCAAATCCTATTGTGCTTAGTAAAAGCAAAGATATGATAAATATTCCAGAAATCCTTTTTCTTCTTTGCTCTTTTTTAGCAATATCCCCAAGACTTCTTATTTGACTCATAGTAAAATGAGAAAAATATCCTTTAAAAACTTAGGCTTGGGTTCGACAATATCAGACTTTCGTCAAGATAATAAAAAAAGAAAGAAAAAAGAAAAAAAATAAGTTCAACCTATTTAGGCTGTAACGACAGTAGCTGCAGTTGCAGTTGTTCCTGTCAATTTATGGCCTACATTGGTAATTGGTTCCTGTGTTGTCAAGTATGTAGCTGCGTTAGCAGTATCACCTTGTTCCCAACCTGCTACAAGTGTAGCAACCTTAGAGCTAGCCCATGGGTTAGCAAATGTCTGGATAATCCAGTCACCGCTTCCAGCACCTGTTGCTGCAGTCCATGATGAACCGCAACCAGCGTTTCCTAGCAATGTAGATGCAGCTGAGTTTACACAGCTACCTCCTACAACGATTAAGTTCTTTGAAGACATGCCTGAACTTGCAAGCTCGTCATCCATAACATTAACGTTTCCAAGGGTGTTTGAACCAGATCCTTCAGCTAAACTGTCTATGTAGATCATAGCAACAGTTTGGTCGTCAGGGTAACTTAGAGTTACACTGTACTGGTCAGAGTCAGTTTGGTCCATTGTTGCCAATGTTCCCCACTGGTCAAGCTTAACGAATATATCGTCAGCTGAGTCCATCTCAATTCCAGCAGCATTGTAAGCAGAACCTCTCATGTCATTATCAGAATTCCATGAGAAAGTAACTTCGCTAACGCTAACTCCGTTATCGCTCACTCCAGCACCAGATGTTTCCACAATAACTGTGTTGTATGTATCTGATTCGTCTTGTTCTTCGAACAAAACAACTGCAGGGCGTACAACATTAGCTCCTCCTTCAAGAAGGTACAATGTTGTAGAGTTTGCTCCGCTTGTAGTTCCTCCATTTGTTACATTGTATGACAATGTACCAATAGTAAGAGTACCAGAGCTAGCAGCAGATGAAACGTTTACGTTTCTAGTTGTTGAACCAAATGTGAAGTTCCATACAGATGGGTATCCGTCTTTTGTGACAGTAACGTCCGTATATCCGTCTCCATCAGGCAACCTGAAACTAGTAGCGTCTTGACCTGCACCATCAACATTACCTAAGTCAAGTGACAATGGTTCGTAAAGTGCAAGTTTTGCTCCCTTATCTGTTTCAATAGTTGGGTATAGTACTAAACCTCCAGCTGATGATGAATCAGGGAAGTTCAATCTAACGTGCTGAGAGTTGTCTCCTTGTTTGTTATCAATATATGTAAAGGTGTAAGCACCTCCTTCTATATTGACTGTACCTACTCCTTCAGCAGTTATACTTCCAGGATATTTCTGGCCAGAGATTACGTTTGTAAATTCAACATCATCCTTGCCATAATAGTTCCCAGATGTACCTGAATCGTTATGAAGTTTTGTTAACTCAACTATAACTCCTTCTTCCTCATTACCAACAACTGCAAAAGCAGATTCGTTGATTTGACCTAATTCTCTTACGATTATAGGCCACTCATTATCGTTACCAAGGAACGCAGAAGGGTTACCTCCTGACTTGTTATTTATAAATTCCCAGTTGCTAAGGGCTTCTCCCTCCCAACTTGTGAAGCTTATAGAAACCATGTCTGTTCCAGATGGTTCGATTGAAATCTCCTCTCTATTATCAGAGTCATCAAGCTCATTGCTGATTCCCCCAAACAATAATCTGAATGAATCGAAGACAGGGTCTACTAATTCATCTCCAGATGAGATAAAGTCATTACTACCTTCTGAAGCGAATACTTGGATAGTGAACTGAAGCATATCATCAGCACTTCCAGAGACGAAATCTACTTGAGTTCCGTCTATTGCATCGTTATCAGTTCCAATAGTAACCTCAGCACCATCTTCTAGTGTAAGGCGATTAGCACCTACAAGCAATTCTGCCTGTATTGTGTTTGTAGCAGTTGACTCGTCTGCAGTGTTTACAGCAACTTCAATCCCCATTATCTTCTTTGAAGAAGCTTCGTCAACTTCTTTTTGGTCTGATTGACCAGCAGAGTTTGTGACTTTAACGGTAGCTGAAGTGTCAGATGCAGCAACTAATTCTACTGTGTATGTTTGTCCCTCAACTTCAACAGTTTGAGATGGAACAGAAGATGTACTTCCATAGCTTAAGTAGACAGTTTCAGCAGATCTGAATAACACAAGTGTGTCTGTATCAGTAGCAGAGGAAACAGTAAAGTCTTGACCAAACATGCTGAATGATTCTCCCTCAGAGTCAGCGTGTGAGAAGTTAACTGCAGTATCGAATGTTACTGTAGCGTTATACAAGTAGTTACTTGCGCTAGTACTATACAACAAGCCGACCGCAGGATCGTTATTCGTTGTAGGTTCCTTTGCAAAGATAACTCTTGGGTTACTTCCAAAAACAATCTGGAAACTGGCTTCTGAATCAACATTACCTGAGAAGTCTGTATCTCCTAGAACTGTAGGCAAGTTACTTTCGGTAACTGAAGTCCTAACAGAATTCAATGAGTTGTTAAGTTGAAGTGGTGTAGATGAAGTAAACAAGTCGTATGCCTCGTTACTTGCAGGTGCACCGCTTGAACCACCAGCTAGAGCAGAGCCCAAAGCTGAAGATATCTCGGTAACAGCAGAAAGATCAAGATTA
>CAYMJZ010000027.1:0-8881 GCA_964391445.1 Candidatus Woesearchaeota archaeon | reverse complement strand
ATATTTCCAACGTAAATTCTAGCATCCATCTTTCTTCCTGTAACTCCGTCATACATTTCTTCTTTACCGTCAAATGAGAAGCCCATATGTGTTAATTGCTTTTCAAGGTCCTCAACTTTAGCACCTGTAAATGGTGTTCCGTCGATGAATCTTCCAGTTATTGCTCCAACTTTTCCTGCAAGAACTTCAATCATATATCCAACAGTCATTCTTGATGGAATTCCGTGTGGGTTGAAGATCAAATCAGGTTTAACTCCTTTATTTGTGAATGGAATATCTTTAGGATCTGCAAGCAAACCAACTACTCCTTTCTGTCCGTGAGGTGTAGAGAATTTATCTCCAGGTTCAGGCAACCTGTGATCTCTTATTCTAACTCTAGCAATCTTGTTTCCTTCAGAATCTGTTGTTATGAATACTGAATCAACAATTCCAGATTCTCCTTGTTTAATCGCAACGCTTCCTTCTTTCTTTGACTGTATGCTCAAGTTTCTTGCCTCAGATAAGAATTTAGGAGGAGTTGTTCTTCCTATGATTACTTCAGATGAAGATAACTGAGCTTCAGGGTAAACAATCCCATCATCTTCAAGGAATTTGTAAGAGACTTCAGTTCTATATCCAGAAACATCTTTATCAGGAATAGTTATTTCATCCTTTAATCCTCCAGCATAATTGAATTCAACAGACTCATAAGGCTTGAAGTAAGTGCTTCTACCCATTCCTCTTTCAACTGAAGCTCTATTAAGAATAGTAGCGTCTTCTAAGTTATATCCTTCATAAGGCATAACTGCAACAACAATGTTTTGTCCAGCAGGATACAATTTCAAAGTATCAAATACAAATGATTTTACAAGAGGATTTTGAGGGTAATGCAATACGGAAGAGTTAGTGTCTAACCTTACAAGGTAGTTAGCTGCATAAAGTCCCAAACTTTGCCTTAATGTTTTACTTCCTCTCAAAAGACGAGATGCCTGGTCGTGGTTTGCGAAAGGTACTAAAGAAGTTACCAATCCAAATATAGCAACAGGGTCAATTTCTAAATGGGTGTGTTTATCACTAACAGATTCAGGTGTCTGAGCAACGAATGCATCCTCTTCTTCTGCAGCGTCAATATATTCGACAACTCCTTCTTTTATTAATTCTCTCCAATTCAATGAACCCTGTTCAAGTAAAACCAAATGTTCATCTTTAAGTCTGCTGGCACCATGCTCAACCACAATCAAAGGCCTCAAAACTCTTCCAACTTCTGTTGAAAGAATAACTGTCTTAGCAGGGCTATCACTTGTGATGCTCAATTCAAGAGGGAAGTGTCCCTTTCTTCTTTCCTTTCTAACTGCTGAAACAAATGCTTCAACGTCTTTAGCCATTCCAATATATTTCCCATTGAAGAATACATCCTTTCCAGATTCTTCATTCAATCCAAGAGCTTGTATGCTCTTTACAGTTGTTTTTTCATCCATATCGATAGCGTTAGATATCCTAGATAATATTGCTAAGTTCTTACGCAATCCAATTTCTGTTCCTTCAGGAGTTTCAGTAGGGCAGAATCTTCCGTAGTGTGTAGGGTGTAATGTTCTTGCCAAGAAGTTTTCTTGTTCATCAGGCAACATAGAAGAAACTCTCTGAAGAGATGAAAGCATATCAAGATAGTTATTCTTAGACATGTTTTGTGTAACTCCAGATCTTTCACCAATCCATGCACCTGTAGCAATAGCACTTTCAACTCTGTGAGTGAATAATGTAGATTTAGCAACAGTCTTAACAGAATAAAACTTCTTTCTCTTTGCAACTTTCTGTAATGTATATTGTATATCTTTTACCAATATGTTCATGTTAACTCTGAACAAATCTGCTAATAAATCTCCAGACAACTTGATTCTCTTATTTGCATAATGGTCTTTATCGGTTCTTAAAGAATCATCTTGCTTAGCTTGAAGGAATTGTTTAAGCATTTTACACAAGTTGATTGCTTTTTCCATTCTGCTTTCCTTAGTCAATCCAATGTGAGGCATAAAGTAAGAATCAACTCTTTGCTTCACTCTGTCAAGAATTTCTTTTTCTGTTCCTTGTATTCCACTAAGCTCCGCAATCTGCATGAATGCCTCTTTTGGTTGCTGTATCTTAGCATATTCATATAAGTTAACAATAACTGCATCGTCCTGTCTTCCAATGTATTTGGCAATGTCTGCTTCAGTTAAGATTCCCAAAGCTTTAATCATTACAATCGCAGGAATATTCTTCAATCTTGAAAATGTAACTTCCAATATTCCTTCAGCAGTTTCTGAAACTGTTGTAGGTATTCTGTAAGGTCCTCTCTGAGAAAACATTCTCAAAGTTAGTCCTCTTCTTCCTTCCTCTATAAATGGCTGGTTGGGAGCAAGATCCTCAGCCATAACTATTACTCTTTCATTTCCATTAACAATAAAGTATCCCCCAGGGTCAAGAGGGTCCATCAATGAGTCTCTTAATTCATCCTTGCTCATATCATGAGTGTTACATATATCGCTCTTTACTATAATTGGAATTCTTCCGATTTCAACTTCTGCAGAGTCTGAATTATCTCCAAAGTTAACTGTAATCTCAACATAAATAGGCGCAGAATAAGTTATTCTTCTTAATCTTGCTTCTGTAGGTGTAATCAAAGAAATACTACCATCTGATTCTGTAACATTAGGTTTTCCTATTCTTACTTTTCCAAACTTTATTTTAACTTCTTCTTGAGGAATTGTATCATTCAACTCATATACTATCTGCTGCATTCTTCTACTAACAAAATCATTGAAACTTCTTACGCTGGATTCTACTAATGAATGCTGTTGAAGATATTTCTTCATTAAAATGTGTTTGTCAGTAACACTCATGCAACCACCCTAAAATAAACATTTACCTTATCTCTGAATTTTCTTTCAATTTGAATAACATCTCCAGCAACACAACCCTCAGGAATTGCAGGATCATCAGCTTTTATTCTTGGTAACTGCGAAACAGATATGTTATATTTCTCTAGAATTCTCTTAACCTCGTCGGTTTTTAGCTTTGAATGTTTTGGTTGAAGGGCGTGCATTTTTTGTCGCGAAAATCATAAGGTATTTTATGACTTTGAAGTTAGAAGGAATTGCAAAAAGTGGTTTTTAAACTTTGCGTTTTCGTCTAGGTGACAAAGTTTAAGCATGTTGATGAAAAAAATCAACGCTTTACTTTCAAATCCTTGAATGGCCCCGATGGGATTTGAACCCACGACACCCGCGTTAAGAGCGCGGTGCTCTGACCAGGCTGAGCTACGAGGCCTTTCATATTCATTAGTTCCAAAAAATGGTATTTAACTGTTGTGATTTAGCACAATTTTTAAACTTCTTAATAAGAGCAAGTTTATGATTGGATCAATTGATGATAAAGCAGATATCACTATTTTTTTAGAACCTCAAGAAATCACAGATATTGCTGCTTCTACTATCGAAGGAGTTCTTATTATGGCTCACAATTTTAGAAATCAAGGGAAAGTTTCTGTAACTGTAAATAATGCAAGTCAATATGAAAACGGCGGAGGAATTGGAATAGATTCTCCAGGTTATCCTAAAAATGCTACTAATTTTAGAGTAAATGTTTTTGTAGGAGATGAATTCTATCATCTTCTTGTTTCAAATAGAAAAGTAGGAACAAGAACCAGATTAAGAGATGGAAGTAAAATTGATCTTCTTGATATTTCCAGATTAGACTCGATGGATAAAATTCATCTAGAAGATTTAATTTTTTATAGAGATAATAAAGATAGATTAGCTTAAATTACTTGACTTTTTCAGCCATCTTTACAATATCATTCTCGCTTAAAGCACCAACTCTCATATCAACTGCCTGTCCGTTCTTGAATGCAATTGTTGTAGGAATACTCATGACTCCATAATTCATTGCAATTTCTTGAGCACCATCAACATTTAATTTAGCAAACTTAACATTAGTAACTTTATGAGATGCTTTCTCAAAATTAGGAGCCATTATTTTACAAGGACCACACCAATCAGCATAAAAATCCACTATCACAGAACCCTTCGCTATAGTTGAATTAAAATTTTTACCTGTCAACACTTCAATATTTCCTGCCATAAAGCACCTCGTAATTATTGATTAATAAATATTGTTGTTCATTGAAGAGTAATTATTATCTTTTTCTTCTTTGATCAATATCAAAAATCATATTTTGTGTTTCAAGTTGCCTAGCATATTCAGCATATCCTTTAACAATTCTTTCTTTAGAAGGAAATGTTTGCTTTACCATATTAGCAACTTCAGTAGGGAATACCACTGCTTCAATATCTTCTAGCGGAACGCTATAATCTGCGCCAGTAGCCCTCTCTCTATTAGCTAATATTTTATCTCTTCTTGCAACAAACAATCCCTTACCAAAATCCCAATGACCTACAACTCCTCTATAGGGAACTCCAAGTTCTCCGTAGTTTTCCTGATATAGATAATGTCTTAATTTTCCGTCAAGAAATATTTGAGCAACATTTTGAAGACTAGTAGAATCAACACCGTGAGCTAATAGTTTAACTCCAAATCTTTTATTAAATTCAAGTCCTATCTGGAAAAGTCTATTTCTCTCATCTTCTCCTAAAAGTCCATATTGTGGTCCGTGAAGTCTAACTAATTCCTGATGCATATATTCTGCTATTTCCTTTGAACCATTATGTTTTTCCATGAAAATCAAGAAAAAATCAACCTTTTAAACCTTTGGGATTGTAACTATTCACCAGTAACTATTTCAGTATAGGTATTTCCACTTTCATCTACGCAAATACGAGGATAAACTTGTATTACTGAATATCCAGAAGCAACACAATCCTCAAAACTTTCTAATTTAAAGTCATCTTTAGAATCTAAATATTTTCCGACCTCATAAAGAGCAAATGCTCCAGCTGAATAAACTATAATCATTATAGCTACAAGTCCAATTATTTTTATCATGTTCATCAAGAATTAATTTAGTATTTAAATCACGACAAGACTTCAATCATTTTCGAAGTAACAAATAACATACGTTTATATAGCCTCAAAAAGAGCTCATAATATAGGAGAAATAAATGAAAGGCAAAATAAAGTTTTTTAATAACATTAAAGAATTCGGCTTTGTTACTGGAGAAGACGGAAAGGATTACTTCCTTCACGTCACTGGTATTGAGGGAGGCGTATCTTTAACAAAAGATGACGCAGTTACCTTCGAAACAGAAAAAGGCGACAAAGGCATGAAAGCTGTTAAAGTTAAGAAAGCTTAAACAGACAGTAATAGTTTAATTTTTTATTAAAATATATTTTATATTCAATTCTTTTAATGGAATTTACATTTAGAAATTTCAAGATAAAGAAATATTATTCACCACAACCGCTTCTTTGGGTCTGATTGCAACTATTGCACTTAATTGCACAATTACCTATTCTCTTGGCAGGTCCGCCACATAAACCACAAACTAAACCCTCATCAGAAGTAAATACAGTCAATTCTTTTTGTTCTTCTTTCAAATCAGAAACTTCAACACTAGGAATTTCAATATCAAGTGTTTGAGTCTTACCAAAAGTATTCAACATAAATTGAGAAATATAATCTACAATTGATGAAGCGGTTCTTATTGCAGGTCTCGACTGGTCTAATAATCCCTGCTCTTCAGCATTACGCACAAATCCGCTAGGCTCAAATTTCTGATGTCTGAATTTACTAAACAAGTCAATTACTGGAACGCCATATTGTAAGTTCATAGACATAGATAATGACCAAGCGTCCATTATTCCTCTAACTGTAGAGCCCTGTTTAGCCATTGTAACAAACATTTCCCCAGGTCTACCATCATCGTAAAGGCCCACAGTCAAATAACCCTTATGTTCTCCAAGTTCAAACTTGTGAGTTATAGATTTACGAGTTTGAGGTAATGGTTCTCTTGATTGTTTAACCATAACAACTTCAGCTTTCTTTGTCATTTCTCCTTCTGTCTTCTTAACATTCAAAGGTTGTGAGCGCTTAGAATTCTCCCTATAAATTGCAACAGCTTTCAATCCCCTTTCCCATGCAAACATGTAAGCATCCATTATTTCTTCAACAGTTGCAGATTCAGGCATGTTAATTGTTTTAGAGATAGCTCCTGAAATGTAAGGTTGACAAACTGCCATCATCAAAACGTGTCCTTTGTAGTGAATAGAACGTTTACCCTTAGCAGCTTTGAAAGCGCAGTCAAAAATAGGAAGATGTTCTGTCTTCAATTGTGGAGCTCCTTCTATAGTGTCATTTTTATTTATATAATCAAGAATCTGCTTAATATCTTCCTGACTATACCCTAATCGATTCAGTGCAAGTCCCACAGAACGATTAACAATCTTAAGCATGCCTCCTCCAGAAAGAACTTTGTATTTAACAAGAGCAATATCAGGTTCAATTCCAGTTGTATCGCAATCCATCATGAATGCAATAGTTCCAGTAGGAGCAAGAACTGTTGCCTGTGAGTTCCTGAATCCGTACTGCTTACCTAATTCATAAGCATCAGACCAAGCATCCCATGCTTCATTTACCAAGTAACGCAAGTCATAAGGGATCTTATTTACATCAATATCCTTAACATGATCTCGATGCATCTTAATTACTTCTAACATTGAATCGCGATTTTCAGCATATCTAGGGAATGGTCCAACGATAGATGCAATATTCGCAGAAGCTTTGTATGCCTGTCCGCACATCAAAGCAGTAATTGCTGCTGAAACAGCTCTTCCTTCATCAGAATCATAAGGTAAACCAAAACTCATAAGCAATGCTCCAAGATTAGCATAACCCAATCCTAAAGGTCTAAAGTCATGAGAGTTTTGAGCTATCCTCTCAGTAGGATATGAGCTTCCGTCAACCAATAATTCCATAGAAGTGATAAATCTATCAACTACTTTCTTGAAAGACTGAGCATCAAACTTGCTTTCGCTAGTTAAGAATCTCATCAAATTAATAGATGCTAGATTGCAAGCAGAATCATCTAAGAACATATATTCTGAGCAAGGATTAGATGCATTTATTCTTCCAGAAACTTTTGATGTATGATATTTGTTAATTATTGTATCAAACTGCATTCCTGGGTCTCCGCATATATGTGTTCCTTCGGCAATCTTTCTCAAAACATCTCGAGCCTTGAATGTTTCAGAAACTTTTCCAGTTGTAACAAACTTTGTCTGCCACTCTCCATCAGACTTCACAGCTTCCATGAATGAATCTGGAGCTCTAACAGACATATTGCAATTCTGGAATGCAATTGAAGCATATGCCTCTCCATTCATTCCTCCAGAATATCCTTGTTCAATCAACGCCCAAGCCTTCTTTTCTTCTTTCTGCTTAGACTCTATAAAATCAATAACATCTGGATGATCAACATTCAAAATCTCCATCTTAGCAGCTCTTCTAGTCTTTCCTCCAGACTTTATAGCTCCAGCATAAGCATCATAACCTTTCATAAATGATAAAGGTCCGCTACTTCTTCCTCCACCAGTTAATTTTTCCCTGCTACTTCTTAAAGTGGATCTGTTTGTTCCAGTACCAGATCCTGCCTTGAACAAATTGGCTTCAGATACCTGGACAGCCATAATAGAGTCCATAGTATCTTCCATGCTTTGAATAAAACAAGCAGAACACTGAGGTCTATCCATAGTTTTCTGAGCCTTAACTACCTGATTAACATTAGAATCCCACACATAAGCACTAACTCCTCCAGCATTTGAATGATATTCTTGAATTCCAACATTAAACCAAACAGGAGAGTTGAAAACAGCCATTTGACTCAAACAAATAGATGCCACCTCGTCTCGAAGCGAATCTGCTTGATCTTGATTAAAATATTTCTGTTTTATAGCTTGTCTTCCTATAAAACGAGAAACTCTTCCAATAATTTTCTCAATTGAATTTTCTCTTTCATTTTTGGCCTGATCTCCCCAGAAATATTTACTAGCCACAACTTTCAAAGCCAAACTTGACCAAAAATCTGGCTTTTTTACATTCTTCTGAGTAAATACAACTTTTCCCATATCATCTGTGACTGCAACATCTTCAGAAACCCAGTTAATCTCTTTCCCAAACATGTCAAACCTATAAGCATCTCTTCCAAGTTTTGTAAAATATCTTTCAACTAAAGAATTAGGATTAGCAAAATCATTGCTTTGTCTGGAACCAAACGAAATAAAGTTTTTGTCTTCCCCATTTTCGTTGTTTCCAAAATTCATTATTTTTTATTCCTCTTTTTACCGTCGACAAAAAATATTTTGAGAATATTTTTTTCAACTTATGGCACACAAACAAATTCCATATTTAAACTTTTATGTGATTTAGAAAATAGCAAATTAATTTTTCAGTAGTAATCGATTTTTTAGTTCGTTTTAATAAATTAGAACTAAAATTCTTGAATTTCTCCGCGACCTTCTGAGAGAAACAGTACTATTTCCTGTCCCCTTCCTTCATTGAATCTTACTTCAGGTAATGGATATCCATTATCTCTTAACTTTCTTAAAATATTTTCCCTACCTTCAATTAAAGAATCAAAAATTTCTTCAGCCTCTGTGTCATCTTTAAATGCTGCACCACCAGCTAGATATAATTTAACCTTGCTTTTATCAGAAACGTCCTTTTCTAATCCTTTGAAAAATCTAACAACGCAATCAACCCTGTCAATATTCTGTAATGGAATGTAATGCATCATATACCCTTTATTTCCAGCTATAGCTCCGACTGCTATACATGGACCCAAGCCCCCAGATGCAAGGATATTTGGAGCCCTAGCAGTCCTGTAACGATTCATTCCTGTTCTAATTGTTCTTACCATAAAAATGGTCAAAATAATCGACTTATAAATCTATGGTAGTTCCAAAGAAGTTT
>CAYMJZ010000026.1:0-9001 GCA_964391445.1 Candidatus Woesearchaeota archaeon | reverse complement strand
AAAACGTCGTTATGGCAAGGTTATAACCCTTGTCTCAGGCTTTGATAAAGGCATAGATTTAAAGGCCACTGCAAAGGCTCTAAAGGAAGGGCTTGCTTGCGGAGGAACAATCCGTGACCAAACAATAGAACTTCAAGGCGATCATAAGATAAGAGTCAGACCAATCTTGGTAAAGATAGGATTTTCTGATGAATCTATCGAGGAATAAAATGTCAAAAAAACAAACAAAAACAGAAATTAAAATTGAAAAGAAAATAGCAGAAGTAGTTGGAACTAGAGGAAGAATATTCGAAGGAACAGTTACTAAAAAGTTTGATAATAGAGCAGTTGTTGAATTTGATAGAATGGTTAAAGTTGCAAAATATGAGAGGTTTATGAGAAAGACTACAAGAATACATTCAAGAATACCTCAAGGAATGACAATTAATGTTGGAGACTATGTTAAAGTTCAAGAATGTCGTCCTTTAAGCAAGATGATACACTCTGTCGTAATCGAAGTTATCAGATCTGCAAATTCTACAAATGAAGGAGATAAAAAATGAAAGCTATCCCTGCAAGAGTTACTAGAGCACTGAATATTGGAAGCGTTGTTAATGCTAGCGATAACAGCGGAGCAAGATTAGTTAGAATTGTAGGAGTTAAAAAAGGAAAAACTGGAAAAGGAACTCAGCAGTATGCGAAGGTAGGAGATTATGTTAAAGTCTCAGTTAAGGCTGGAAAACCTGATATGAAAGGTCAAGTTTTCGATGCTATAGTTATTCGTCAAAAAAAACCATACAGAAGAAACACTGGAGAAAGAGTAATGTTTGAAGATAATGCTGTTTGCTTATTGAAAGATGAAAAAGGAAACCCTAAAGGCACATTCATTAAAGGCCCTATTAGTAAAGAAGTATTTGAAAGGTGGAAGGCTGTTGCAAAAATAGCTCAGTTCGTACTATGAGAACATTATTTTCTACGTCGTGGAAAGCAAGTTTGCAACCTAGAAAACAGAGAAAATATCGTCATGAAGCTCCTATGCACATAAGGCATAAGTTTTTAAGCGCACCTTTGTCAGAAGAATTACGCAAAAAGCATGGAATACGCTCATTGCCTGTTAGATCAGGAGATGAAGTTAACATTATGCGTGGATCATTTGCTGGCAAAAAAGCAAAAGTAATGAATGTTGAAGTCAACAAATCAAGAGTAACTCTTGAAAATATTACTAGAAAAAAAGCAGATGGAACCAAACTAAATGTGTATTTCAATCCAAGTAAATTGCAAATAATTGCGTTGAAGCTGGATGATTCGCGCAGGTTGCCTCAAAAAATGGCAAAAACTGGCGAGTCAAAGAAATCCGAGGAAAAAAACAATGCACCAAACACGAAGTGAAGTCATCAAAGCATTACCTTTAACAAGAAAGGGAACAAAATACGTAGCGAGGGCTTCAAGAAATAGTTCTAATTCTGTACCTCTTTTAATTGCAGTTAGAGATATGTTAAAACTTGCAAATACAAGCAAAGAAGTTAAGGGAATGATCCATAATAAAAAACTAAAGATAAATGGTAAGCTTGCAAGAAATTTGACAGATCCAATATGTTTATTTTCTAGAATTGAAGCAGATAAGAACTATTTGCTTGTTATGCTTCCAACTGGAAGATTTTCATTTGTTGAAACAAAGGAACATGATAGAAAACTCAAGATTGTAGGAAAGACAATGGTTAAAGGAAAGAAACTGCAATATGCCTTGCATGATGGAACAAGCATATTGTCTGAAAAAGAATTTTCCGTCGGAGACACATTAATTTTAACTAATGATAACAAGATTTCAAAGCATGTTGCATTAGACAAGGGAAAGGAAGTATTTGCATTTTCAGGAAGTTATATTGGAAAAAATGGGAAAGTTCAGAATGTTTCTGGAAACAAGATAACTGTTAAGTTTGACAAGGAGGAAGCTGTGATTGATAAGTCACACGTAATTGCAATATGAAAGCTCAAATGGAAAATGTAATGAGAATTCCTAAAATAACAAGGGTTGTTTTGAGTGCTGGAGCAGTAGATAAAGATTTAGAAAAGGCAAAGAAATTACTTGAATTGGTGTCAGAAAAAAAAGCCCAGATCACAAAGTCTGGACCAAGAATGAGAATTCCTGCTTTTGGAGTTAAACCAAAGATGGAACTTGGAACAAGTGTTACTCTTAGAAAGAGAGATGCTATAGAAGTATTAAAAAAATTGCTTGGTGCAATAGATAACAAATTAAAAGTTTCTTCTATTGATAAGAATAATTTCTCATTTGGAATCCCTGAATACATCAACATACCAGGAATAAAATATATGAGAGAAATAGGAATAAGAGGATTTAACGTCACTGTTGTTTTTGAAAGGCCCGGATTAAGAGTTAAGAAGAGAAAAATTAAAACTGGAAAAGTTCCTAGCAAGCAACATGTTACTCCTGAAGAAATAATGGAATACATGAAAAATACATTCAAAACGGAGATAATTGATTAAAATGACAGCAAGTGATTGGAATAAAGTATTGAAACAGATTAAAGGTAAACCTGCCATGGCTAAGAAATTCCTTAAGTTTAATAAGCCAAAGGATAGAAAGTTTGGAATTGCAGCACAGAAATGTAAGCGCTGCGGAAGATTTGGAGCTCACTTAAATCAATATGACTTGCATCTCTGCAGACATTGCTTCAGAGAAATTGCGCAGGAAATAGGTTTCAAAAAATACTCATGAGTCAAGACATTGTATCAGACGGTTTGAATAGAATAATGAATGCTAAAATAGCTGGGCAAACAAGCATCACTCTTAAACATCATTCAAAGTTCTTGCAGAATATATTGGCTATTGGAAAATTGAAAGATTATATTTCTGAATATTCTGTAACACCTAAGGGATTGTATGTTGAATTTAGCAAGTTAAATAAGTGTAAAGCGGTGAAACCAAGATATATTGTAAAAGTGAATGATATTGATAAATATGTTAGAAGATATTTGCCTGCTAGAGGTCTCGGAGTTATTATAATATCTACAAGTAAGGGTCTTATGACTCACCAAACAGCTTTGGATAAAGGAATAGGAGGAAGCATAATTGCTTATTTCTACTAAACATGAAAAATAATTATGAAACAACTGTAGAAATACCTGAAGGAATTAATTGTACTGTCTCAGGACAAACATTAAATTGTTCTAAGGGAAATACTCAATTAACGAGAAATTTTGGAGCTCATTCTATTTCTATATCTGTTAAAGGAAAAGAAGTAGTTTTAGAATGTAAAAAAGCTAACAAAAAAGGAGTTGCTAATGTTAATGCTATCGCAGCTCATGTAAAAAATTTATTTAATGGGTTAAATGAGAGATACATTTATGAGATGGAAATATGTAACGTTCACTTCCCTATGACTGTTAAAGTAGATAAAGATAATTTTATTATCACAAACTTCTTGGGGGAAAAAGTTCCTAGAAACGCTAAAATATTGCCTGGAGTCGAAGTTAAAGTAACTGGAACAAAAGTTACCATATCAAGCGCAGATGTTGAAAAAGCCGGGCAAACAGCTGCAAACATCGAAAAAGCTTCTACTGTAACAAAGAAAGATAGAAGAATATTCCAAGATGGTATATTTATAACTAAAAAACCTGGAGCCGAACAATGAGTTTTCTAAGGAGAAGTACTTTGAAACATTCAAGAATGGGTCTTGGAAGAAGAAAGTTACACAGATGGAGAGCAGCAGTTGGAAGACATAGCAAGATTAGAAAGAATAGATTTGGATATACAAAATCTCCTAGAATTGGATTTAAATCTCCTAGATCTGAAAGCGGAAAAATAAATGGAAAGATTCCAATTTTAGTAAATAACATGATTGAATTAAACAAAGCAAACAAAGACAATATACTAATAATCGCTAGAACCGTTGGTGCTAGAAAGAGAATTGAAATGATTAAAAAAGCTAATGAAATGAAAATTGAAATATTAAATGTTAAGGGAGACAAGAATGGATCTAACTAAGAAGAAAGAGCTTGCAGCAAGGACTTTAGGCGTAGGAGTAGGAAGAATTAGATTTAATGCTAATAGCATTGGAGAAATCAAGGAAGCAATTACAAAACAAGATATAAGAGATCTTGTTGCAGCTAAGGCAATATTTGTTAATCCAATTAAAGGAAGAAAGGCAAATTCTCCAAGAAAAAGAAGAAGAGCTGGAAGCATAAGAATGAGACCTAATAATAGAAAGCGTGAATATATAATCTTGACAAGGAAATTGAGATCATATCTTTCAGAGATAAGAAAGCAAGGCAAGATTACAAATGATGAATTTGCAACTCTAAGAAAGGGAATTAGAAGTAGGGTTTTCAAGAATAAAAATAACCTAAAGGAGCATATACAAATTATGCAAGGAAGTAAATAAAATGCAAGGCGTACAAAGAACAATAAGAAGAAGAAGACATGAAGGAAAGACAGACTACAAGGCTAGATTCTATCTCCTTAAATCTGGAAAAGCAAGAGTTGTCTTTAGAAAAACAAATAGGTTCTTACAAGCTCAGATAGTTACATCTGACATTGCTCAAGATAAAGTAATAGTTACTGTCAGCACAAAAGATTTGCTACAGCAGGGATGGCCTGCAAAGCTTGCTGGAAGTTTAAAGAGTTTACCTGCTGCTTATTTGATGGGTTGTTTGCTTGCAAAAAAAACAAAAATCAAGTCAGGAGTTTTAGACATAGGTTTGATTTCTCATGTTCCAAAATCAAGAATATATGCTTTTGTAAAAGGAATGAAGGATTCTGGATTCGACATACCTGTTAACGATGATGTATTGCCTACTGATGAAATGATGAATAATAAGGAAGAAACAGCAAAGCTTATTAAACAACTCAAGGAGAAGCTGAAGTAAAATGAAAGCTCAAACAACTCAAGAAAAGGAAGAAATTGGAATCACCTTAGATGTTCCTAAAACAGAAGAGGAATTAATTGCACAAGAAGAAAAGAAGGAAGAAATAAATCCTATCGCTGCATGGAATCCTAAGACTCAAATTGGTCGCGAAGTTAAAGCTGGAAAAATAAAAGATATTGACCAAATATTATCTAGTGGCAAGAAGATACTTGAGCCTGAGATTGTTGATAGTTTGATTAGCCTAGAAAAAGACTTGCTTCTAGTAGGTCAGTCCAAAGGTAAGTTTGGTGGTGGAAAGAGAAGAGCCTGGAGACAAACTCAGAAAAAGACTATGGAAGGAAATGTTCTTACATTCTCCTCAATGGCAGTTGTAGGTGATAAAAATGGTCATGTTGGAATTGGTCTTGGAAAGAGTAAAGAAACATTACCTTCTAGAGAAAAAGCTGTAAGACTTGCAAAACTTAATGTAATAAAAGTTACTAGAGGTTGTGGTCACTTTGACTGTTCATGCTCTGAACCTCACTCAATCCCATTTGTTGTAGAAGGAAAATGTGGAAGTGTTAAAATCAAACTTATACCTGCACCTCAAGGAACGGGTCTTGTTGTGGGAGATGAATGTAAGAAAATTTTGAGATTAGCTGGAATAAGAGATGTTTATTCTTACACTAAGGGTTATGGAAGATCTACAATAAATTTTGCTAGCGCATGTCTTGAAGCTCTGAAAAAGACTACTGGAGGACTAAAATGATAATTGTAATAAGAATATCTGGAATGGTTGATGTTCCTGAAGTTATAAATGCTACTTTGGATAATGTTAACTTAAGAAGAAAATATTCTGCCATCTTGATGCATGAAACTCCTGAAAATATGAAATTGCTTAACCAGATAAGAAGCTTTGTAGCATTTGGAAAAATATCTAACGAAAATCTTGTTAAATTAATTTCATTAAGAGGAGAGTCAACAAAGAAGGGAAAAATAGATGCTGAAGCAATTGCAAAAGCACTAGATAAGAAATCTTTGAAAGAACAAGGAATGAAACCCTTTTTCAGATTACACCCTCCAAGAGGTGGAATTGAAAGCAAAAAGCACTTTGGAATAGGCAAAGGAGTTCTTGGGGATAACAAAGAAAATATAAATAAACTTTTGGAGAGAATGTTATGAGTAAGGTAAAGACAGCTTGGGAGTGTGAATGTGGGGCTATTGCTTATGGTAAAATGCCTCCTGCTGAATGTAATCGTTGTGGTGAGGAAGGATCATATGCTGAAGCGGATGAAGATGAATTGGATGAATTAGCAGGGGAAAATTTGATGGAAGAAATAAGATCTAAAGATTGGGGAGAAGACGAATAATGGCCGGATACAAAAAGAGAAAGAAGTCATCAAGATTTAGAGGTAGTCATACTCATGGACGTGGAGGTAAAAAGAAAGCTAGAGGATCAGGACATAGAGGAGGATTTGGTATGGCTGGAACTGGTAAGAGAGGAGACCAGAGAAAAACAAGTATCCTTAAGCTTGGAATGGAAGAGTATTTTGGAAAAAGAAAAACAAGAATGGCTCATGGCAAGATTAAGTTAATGACCTTAAATCTTGAGAGAATTCCAGATGTTAAGGATGGAGCAGACTTTTCAAAGTATAAAGTAGTTGGACAATTGACTAGAAATATCAAGTTGAACATAGTTGCTGGAGCCGCTTCTCCTGGAGCAATTAAGTCTGTTGAGAAACACGGCGGAAAAATCACATTAAAGTGATTTTTAGATATTTATTTTTTAAATTAATTAGACAAAATTCTTTACTAGAGTTCCAAACAAGAAGCTAATTACTGAAACCGAAAGAGTTATAGTAAGCATTTCAAAAAATTTAGATTTGAAATTTTCTTTATGAACTTTTGATTCATAAAAAGTATAACTTGCAATTATTAGAAGTACAAAACAAAACATGATAGTCATTGCATAATATATATTGTCAAAAACAAAATAAGGAATTACAAGAAGGATTACTGCGATTATATATGCAAGGCCCGTATAACTTGATGCTTTTAGAGGTCTCCTATGATTGTCTTCTTTTGCCGAGAGATATTCAGAAGCTGCCATCGACATTGCGGCTGCAAAACCAGTTATTAATCCAACAGTTGCTATAGTCTTTGAATTTGATAATGCAAAACTTAATCCTACTAAAGCACCTGATAACTCTACAAGAGCATCATTTAATCCTAAGACTATTGCTCCCCCATAATTTAAGTTATCTTTGTCTATTTTAGACTTATTTTTCATACATTTAATTTAGATTAGACTATATTTAAAAAGCTCTGTTTATGATATAAATCATGGCTCTTAAAGAGATTATGCAGTTTTTGCCTGAAGTAAGCAAACCTGCTGAAAAGAAGACTTCTTTTAACTCAAAACTTAAGTGGACTCTTCTAGTTTTAGGATTCTTTTTTGTAATGTACAATATTAAATTGTACGGGTTAAGCAGAAACGCTCTTGAAAGATTTGATTTCTTATCTACAATTTTGGGAACTGATTTCGGAGCTATAATTAGCTTGGGTATTGGACCAATTGTTACTTCTTCGATAATATTACAATTATTAGCTGGTTCTGGAATTTTGAGCATCAATACAAAGAGTGAAGAAGGAAAGAAGATGTTTCAAGGTCTTCAAAAATTAGGGACTCTATTTTTCATAGTTTTCGAAGCTTGTATATTTGTACTGATGAAAGGTCTTGAAGCAATTCCAGGATATGAATCTGTAGTAATATTCCAATTAATATTAGGAGGATTAGCTATAATGTTTATGGACGAAGTCGTCGCTAAATGGGGATTTGGTTCAGGAGTTTCATTATTTATTGTTGCTGGAGTTGCACTTCAAATATTCATAGGTTTATTCCAATTTGTAGGTGCTGATGGAAGCAATTGTTTGGCTGATTTCTCAAATACTCCTTGCTCAGGTAGAGTTTTGGTAATAATCCAATCGATTATTAACGGAGATGCAACAGGTGCTTTGCTTGCAGCGGCTGTAATTGCAGTAACTGCATTAGTGTTTCTTGGAGTGGTGTGGGCGCAAAGTTTGAAAGTTGAGATTCCTTTGAGTTATGATCGATTAAGAGGGTATGGAGTTAAATGGCCTTTGCAATTCTTCTATGCATCTACACTTCCAGTAATTTTAGTTGCAGCATTATCAGCTAACTTGCAATTATTCGGAAGTCTGTTTGAATCTTGGTTGGGAAGACCTACATTTTTAGGAGGATTTCAAAATGGACAGCCAGTTTCAGGACTTGCTTTTTGGATTGGTTCTCCTAATTTACTTCAAGCAATTTTAACAGGTAGTTTATTGACTTCACAGATATTCCAATCAATATTCCACATTTTATTCTATGTAGTATTTTCAGTAATATTCTCTATATTCTGGGTTAAAACTACAGGAATGGACCCTGCAGGACAAGCAAAGAATATATCGAATAGCGGATTACAAGTTGCAGGATTTAGAAAAGATCCTAGAATAATTGAGAGTATACTTTCAAGATATATATTCCCTCTTACAGTTATGGGCGGGTTCTTTATAGGATTACTTGCTTCTTTAGCTAACTTATTAGGAGTATTAACGAGCGGGACTTCTATTTTGCTTGCAGTAATGATATTGTACCAATTATATCAGAATATTGCACAGCAACATTCACTTGATATGCACCCTGCAATGAGAAAAATGATGGGTGCATAAATAGTTCATTTTAAAAAGTAACTTATACATCTTAAGATATGAAAGGAATGGGTTTAGTTTTCTTGGTTATGATTATATCTGTAGCAATTGCTTTCTTCTGGGATAGCGTACCAATAATAGGAGATAGCGTGCATGCTATTTTTGATCCAACTCTTGGAGTATTGCTGAATTGGAATGTAACTCTTGGATTGATAATTTTGACGGCAATACTAAACTTGATTACAACTCTTATTCATAAGAAAGTTACCGATCAAGACCTACTCAAAAGAATAAAGGAAGAACAAAAATTAGTTAACGAAGAAATGAAGCTCTACAAGGAGAATCCGGATAAAACTCTTGAATTGTCAAAGAAATCTATGGAACTGGCATTTAAAACATTCCCTATTACTATGAGGCCTGTTGTTTATACAGCGATACCATTTAT
>CAYMJZ010000025.1:0-9184 GCA_964391445.1 Candidatus Woesearchaeota archaeon | reverse complement strand
GCTCACCCTGATAGTTTGTCGCAATTAGAATCTACTTTCAAATGTATGTGGGACAGTTCTGCCCATAAACTAGGATATGAAGGATGTTCTACTAAGAATTACTCAAAGAAATTACCTAAGTAATCTTTAATAACATCATTCTTGTTTTGTTTTTATGCATAACTATAAAGAGCTAGGTTTCAAAGCAGGACTTGAAATACATCAACAGCTTGATACTCTTAAACTATTTTCTGGGGCTCCATCTTTTTTAAGAAATGATGAACCACACTATACTATTTCAAGAAAGTTGCATGTCGTGGCTGGTGAAAGCGGAAATATTGATGAAGCAGTTAAACACGAATCTTCTCTTGGAAAAAGTTTTTTTTATGAAGGGTACAAAGATACTGTTTCACTTGTAGAATTAGATGAAGAACCTGCACATGCAATTAATGAAGAAGCCTTGAATACTGCTTTAACTGTTTCTTTACTTTTGAATTGTGAGATTTATCCTGTTACTCAAGTTATGAGAAAGACTGTAATTGATGGAAGTAATACTTCTGGTTTTCAAAGAACTGTTTTGATTGCCCATGATGGTAAAATTGAGACTTCCTATGGAGATGTTAGAGTTGCTAGTGTTTGTTTAGAAGAAGATTCAGCTCGCGTTATTTCTCGTACTAAAGAAAAAGTTGTTTATAGGTTGGATAGGTTAGGAATTCCTCTTGTTGAAATTGCAACATATCCAGACTTACATAATCCTGAGCAAGTTAAAGAATGTGCTCTTAAGATTGGAGAAATATTGCGTGCTTGTAAAGTTAAACGTGGAATTGGAACTATACGTCAAGACGTTAATGTTTCTGTTAAGGGACACGACAGAGTCGAGATAAAAGGATTTCAGGATCCTAAGATGATGATTAAAACTATTGATATTGAGATTGATAGACAAATTTTGAATGTTAAGAATGGGAAAACTGTTGGAGATGTTAGGAATGCGAAAGAAGATGGAACTAGCGAATTTTTGAGACCTATGCCCGGAGCAGATAGAATGTATCCTGAAACTGATTTGGCTTTATTGCGTTTAGGAAAACAGAGAATAGATCATTTGAAGAAACATTTGCCTAAGTTGAAGACGGATATTCGTTTGGAACTTGAAAAGAAAGGAGTTTCTGAAGATTTAATTGAATTAGTTTTGGAAGACTCTGAAACTCTTGATGAGTTTGATACTTTGTTAGATATTTATCCTACAGATGCAAACTTGGTTGCTAAAATGGTTACTTTATGGAGAAATGAATTTTCTACAAAGAGTAAGAAGACTTTGATGCAAGTTAAGGAAATTTTAAACGAGTCTATTCTTGCTGAAGTTTTGAGAGCTCTTGCTGATGAAGAAATTGTTTCTGGAGATGTAAAACCTACATTAATGAAAGTGCTTGAAGGAGCTTCTGTTAAGGATGCTTTGAAAGTTGAGAAAATAGATGATAATGAAATTGAGAAAGAAATTAGGTTGATAGTCAAGGAAAAACCTGGAATGAGAGCCAATGCTTATATGGGATTATTGATGGCAAAACACAAAGGTAAACTTGATGCTAAGAAAGCTATGGAATTGATTAATAGAGTTTTAGGTTAATTTTTTAAATACGGTTTTTGTGAGTTTTATATGAAGTTTTCTTCTCCAAGGTCGAAAGTTATTGGAACTGGAAGTTATTTGCCAGAGCAAGTTGTTAGAACTGAAGATTTTGAAAATGTTAAAATGTGGGCTTATGATTCTTTTGGAAAACGTGTTGGAGAACCAAGAACATTTACTGCTTCAAAACTAACTGAATTAACTGGAATTCGAGAGAGGAGAAGATCAAGACCTGATGAATGGCCTTCGGATATGGGTTATAATGCTTCTCTTAATGCTCTCGAAATGGCTCATGTTTCTCCTGAAAGTTTAGATGGAATTGTTGTTGCAACGGTAAGTGAAAGAGATAATTTTCCTTCTGCTGCTGTCAGAATTCAAGAAAAATTAGGTGCTAGAAATGTGAAGATTGCCTATGATTTGCAAGGTGCTTGTGCCGGATTCCCAATTGCTTTAATGGCTGCTAATGCTCATGCTCGAGATTTACCAGGTAATTGGTTAGTAGTTGCTTCGGAAGCTTTAACGAAAGTTAATGATTATACAGATATTAACTCTCATTTGTTTGGAGATGGTGCCGGGGCTGTTGTCTTAAGAACTCAAATGATGGACGATAGGGGAGAATTGATTGCAGGATATTCGACAAGTCAACCTTTTGATTCTCAGTCAAGAATGATTTTTAGAGATCCTATTGTGAATTGTATTCGAATGCCTGATGGTTCAGCTGTTTTCAAAAGAGCGGTAGATTCAATGGTAGAATCTGCAGTTGAACTTAAGAAAGATTGTAATTGGGATAGAGCAGATATTTACATACCTCATCAAGCCAACGAAAGAATTATTGCAGGAGTTGAAAGAAGATTGAAGGAAGATGGCGCAATTGTTTATCGGAACATTGCTAAATATGGCAATATGTCTGCTGCTACATGTGCTGTAGCTTTGGATGAAGCAATTAGAGATGGGATTATAAAAGAAGAAAGCAAAGTTATACTCACTTCTTTTGGAGCAGGACTTGTTACTAGCGCAGTTGCTATTCAATTTTGATATTGAGGCAATTTAACATAATGCTTAAAAAAGCAGATTTGTTTGGTTTTATATGAATCATAAGAGAATTCACGTTTCTACTTTGACTGAAAAAGCTGTAGGAAACACAGTTCATGTACAGGGATGGGTGGACACTATTAGAGAACATGGAAAATTGATATTTTTTGATATACGTGATATTTCAGGAATATTACAATGTGTTATTTCTGCAAAAAATAAAGATTTATTTGAACAGGCTAAAAAATTAACTAAAGAATCTTCTATTTGGCTTACTGGAACAATTGCTTTACGTCCAAAAAATACGATTAATGATAAGATTTCAACTGGAACTATAGAAATGAGTGTTACTCATTTAGATATATACAATTTATGTCCTGCCTTGCCTTTTGAATTAGATAATACTGAAGTTGGTGAAGATACGAGATTGAAATATCGTTATCTAGATTTGAGAAGAAAGAATATGCAACATAATCTTTTATTTAGAAGTAAGTTGATGAAGTCTTTGAGAGATTATATGTATTCGCAAGGATTTAACGAATTTGAAACACCTATGCTTGCAAAGTCAACTCCTGAGGGAAGTAGGGACTATGTTGTTCCATCTAGAGTGCATGCAGGTAAATTTTATGCTTTGCCTCAATCGCCTCAATTGTTTAAACAATTATTTATGGTTGCTGGAATGGAAAAATACTTTCAAATTGCAAGATGTATGCGTGATGAAGATTTGAGAAGCGATAGACAACCAGAGTTCACACAATTAGATGTCGAAATGTCATTTATAGATAAGGAAGTAGTTATTTCTCTGATTGAAGGATTGATTAAGAAACTCTGGAAAGAATTATTGAATGAAGATATAAAGACACCATTTAAGCGTATGAGCTATGCTGATTCGATGAAGAAATATAACTCTGATAAACCTGATTTGAGAAAAGAAACAGGCGAGAAATATGCTTTCTTATGGGTAGTTGACTTTCCCGCTTTTGAATATTCTGAAGAAGATAAAAGATATGTTTCTTGTCACCATCCATTTACAATGCCCAACATGCAGGATTTTGTAAAAGATAAACATAAAGCCAGAAGCGAAGCATATGATATTGTTTTGAACGGCGTAGAAATTGGAGGTGGAAGTATTCGTATACATGATCCCAAGATACAGGAAAAAGTATTCGAGGTTCTTTCATTGTCTAAAGAAGAACAAAGAGAGAAATTTGGATTTTTGCTTGATGCTTTGAGCTTTGGAGCTCCTCCTCACGGTGGAATTGCTTTGGGTTTAGATAGAATCTTGCAATTGATGCTTGGAGTTGAATCTATTAGAGAAGTTATTGCATTCCCTAAGAACTCTGATGCAAAGGATGTAATGCTTGATTCTCCTTCTGAACTTACAAAGAAACAATTAGATGAAGCCCATATCAAGGTTGAGATTCCTAAAAAGATTAAGAAATAATATGGAAAATGAAAAAGCAAAATTGGAGGCTAAGCAATTAATAGACAAGTTTGGAAAAGATATCTCTCATGTCAAGATGGGTAATTCTGTTAAAGATTCTGGAGATTTGAGAAAGGAAAAATCAGGAGAGGAATGTGATGTAGAGTTTAGAACAATAATGTTTAAAAATGCCAAGCGCAAAAATGACATGTACCTTTTGTTAGAAAAAGGTTCTTGGAGTTAATATGCAACAAAACACACATAATTCAAACGCGAATATTGGAACTCTTGTAGGTAGAAGAGCGCCTGACTTTATGGCCCACGCTTACCATGAAAATAAGTTTAAAGATATTAAGCTCAGTAGCTTGAAGGGTAAATGGGTTGTTTTAGCTTTCTATCCTGGAGACTTTACATTTGTGTGTCCTACTGAATTGTCTAGGTTTGCGGATATGTATAATGATTTCAAGAAAGTAAATGCTGAAGTTTTAAGCATAAGTACTGATAGTGAGCATGTTCACAAAGCTTGGGCAGACCAATCAGCTTCAATTAAAAAAATAAGATATCCTATGCTTGCCGATTCTTCTGGTAAAATTTCAAAGTTGTATGGCGTCTATATAGATTCTGGAGTTGATGAAGGTCGCTCACTTCGTGCTACTTTTATAATTGATCCTGATGGAATTGTTAGAAGCGCTGATATTCATGATAATTCTATTGGTCGCAGTGTAAAAGAAGTTTTACGTAAGTTACAAGCAGCTAATTACGTAAGACAACATGGTGGAGAAGTTTGTCCTGTTGAGTGGGAAGCTGGAAGTAAAACTTTGAAACCTGGAATTGGATTGGTTGGAAAGATTTAATCATATTTATGACTTATAGTTCGAATATAGAAAAAGAGACCTTGAATAATTTGTTTTATCGTAAGGTTTTGTATACCTCTGATAATTTACAACTTGTAGTTATGTCTCTTAAACCTAAAGAGGAAATTCCTCTTGAAACTCACAAAGATATTGACCAATTTATAAGAGTTGAATCTGGTGAAGCTGAGGTTTTTGTTGAAGGTAAGAAGTTTTTGTTGAAAGATGATGATATAATAATAATCCCTTCAGGTAAAGAACATAAGGTTTGTAATATTGGTAGTGAAGATTTAAAGCTATATTCTATTTATTCGCCTCCTGAGCACCCGAGAGGTACAATTCATAAGACTAAACAAGAATCTGATTTAGCTGAACATTAATATGAAAAGAGTTCTTATTACGGGATTAACTGGTAAAAGGGTCAATAGTATTGGACCTAGCTTTCTTGAAGAATATTCCAATAATTATTCAGATAAATATGACTTGACTATAGGAATTAATAAGACTCCAGTTTCTGGATATAAGACGGTTAAAATAAACCTAAGTGATCTTGATTTACTTACTGAAACTTTCAAAGGTTTTGATGTTGTTGTTAATTTGGCAGGAATATCAGATGAGAAAAACCCTAACTTTATGGAATTTGTTGAGCCTAATTTGATCGGTACTTACAATGTTCTTGAGGCTGCTAAACGTGCAAGGGTTAAGAGAGTTATTCTTGCTAGTAGCGTTCATTCGATTAGAGGTTACCCATTTGGAAAAAAAGTTGGAATGAATGATGCACCAAGACCTTTGAATTACTATGGAGCTAGTAAGGCTTTTATGGAATCGATGTGTCATGTTTATTCTCAATATTTGAGTTGTTTTGCTATTCGCATAGGGGCTTATATTTCAGATGAAGCATTGAAAATTGCTTGCCCTTCAAGAAGCAATTTTGATTATATTCTTTCTCAAAGAGATTTTGCTCAGCTTGTCTATAAAGCGATTATAGCTTCAGATGATCTGAAATATGCTATTCTTGCTGGAAGTTCAAACAATAAGAATAACTATATGAATATTGAGGAAACTAAAAAGCTTATAGGTTATGAACCTGAAGATGACGGGTATTTAATGTGCAAACCTCATATAGTTGGTAAAATTTAAAAACGAGTTTTTGTCTCTAATATTATGAATATTGCCAAACAGTCTAAACCAATTGAAAGTGTAAAGAAAGGAGATTTTATCACTGTAAATGGTAAGAAACTTGAAGTTGATGCACATTATGTTTTTGAGGATTATAAGACTACTAAGGAAATGTTAATTGAGTTATTTGATCCTAAAACAGATAAGGACTATCAGATAAGGTACTTTAATGATCAAGTTAAGGAAACTATTAAGTTTTATGAATTGAAAGAGATAGTCTATGACGAAGTAGATATTGAAAAGATAGAGTGGTAATTATTTTTTCCTGAAACAATCTTCGCTATGGTCGTTTACCAAACCCGAAGCTTGCATGAATGCATAACATATTGTTGTACCCACGAATTTGAATCCTTTTTCTTTAAGGGCTTTTGACATCGCATCTGACTCTTTGCTTGATGCTTGATAATCTTTTATTGTTTTTATTTTATTATTTATTGTTTTGTGATTTACAAATTGCCAAATGTAATTAGAGAATGTTGTTTGTTTTTTTAATTCAAGGAATTTTTGCGCGTTAATTATTGTAGATTCTATTTTTAGTCTATTTCTTATTATTCCTGCATCATTCATTAATCTTTGTCTATCTTTATCATTGTATTTTGCTATTTTTTCTACATTAAAGTTGTCAAATGCATTTCTGAAATTTTCTCTTTTGTTTATTATTGTGTTCCAGCTTAATCCTGCTTGAAATGCATCAAGGACAAGATATTCGAAGAGTTTGTTGTCATCTTTTAGAGGAGTTCCCCATTCTTTGTCATGGTATTCAATCATTAGAGGATTGTCGTTTACCCAAGGGCATCTTTTGATTTCCATGTTGAATAAATAAGTATTTAATTGCTGTTTTTTATCTTTTTGTATGGGATTGGTTGAAGACAAACTTAAGAATTATTTAGATAATATAAAGAAATACAATAAACTTGTTAATGCTTTTTTAGAAGTTAGAGATGAAAAGGAATTAATTGCTGAAGCTAAAAAATTAGATTCTAAATCTAAGAAAGGCAGGCTTTATGGTTATGTTATTGGAGTGAAGAGCAATATTTGTGTTAAAGGGTTGAAAGCTTCTTGTGCTTCTAAAACTCTTGAAGATTATGGGGCTCCCTACAATGCTACGGTTATTTCTCGAATTAAGGAAGAAGATGGGCTGATTATAGGAATGTTGAACTGTGATGAGTTTGCTTGTGGTTGGACTGGAGAGACTTCTGCTTTTGGAAGGACTGACAATCCTGCCGTTCCAGGACATATTCCTGGTGGCTCTTCTTCTGGTAGTGCTGCTGCTGTTGCTGCTGGTTTTTGTGATGTTTCTTTAGGGAGTGATACAGGGGGAAGTATTCGTGTTCCTGCATCATTTTGCGGAGTTGTTGGAATAAAACCTTCCTACGGATGTGTTTCTAGATATGGTTTAATCGACTTATCTATGTCTCTTGATCAAATTGGACCGCTTGCAAAAAATGTTTCGGATGTGGCTTTATTGTTGGATGTAATAAAAGGAATTGATGATAAAGACACTACTACTTTTGGTTCTAAACCTCTAAAAAACGAAAAAATTGAAAAAATGAAGTTTGGTTTAGTGAGTGTTCCTGAAGTTGATGTAAGAATAATCGATATGGTTGCTTCTGTTTTGGCAAAGGCATCGGATAAGTTAAAGTGGTCCGAGAAAAAAGTTAGTTTAAAGTACATAGATCTTGCTATTCAGACTTATCATCCTTTAGTTTGGACAGAATTTTTTTCTGCCGCTCGTCGTATGGATGGAAGACGTTTCGGAAAGAAGATTGAAGATTCTGCTGGCCAGGAAGTTTTAAGGAGGCTCGCTGGAGGAAGTGAGATTTCTAAAGCAGAATCTGAAGGCCAGTATTACCATAAGGCACTAGCAGTTAAGGAATTGATAAAAAAAGAATTTGAACGTGTGCTTGACGAAATCGACTTTATAGTCATGCCTACTACTCCATTTTTACCTTGGAAATTTGGAACTAAGGTACCTCTTGAAAAGTTGTATGCTGTTGATGCATTAACTATTCCAGGAAATCTTGCTGAAATATGTGCTATTTCCATTCCAATTGGAGAAATAGATGGGAAACCTGTTGGAATGCAAATAGTTTGTGCTAAAGGACATGAATCTAGGATGATTTCAATTGCTAAAGAGATTGAGAAGATTGTTTCACAATAGTTATAAGGTTGTAATTGTTTTTTGTTCAATGAAAATAGGTGAAGGAGAAATTCAGTTTTTAGGACATTCTGGTTTTATTGTTAGAGTTGCTGGTAAGATAATTGTTATAGATCCATATAGGATAAACGATAATGTACCTAGAGCAGATATTGTCTTAATAACTCATAGTCATAATGATCATTGCAGTATAAGAGATATTCAAAAAATAAGCAAAAAAGACACTATTGTTTTGTGTCCAGTGGATTGTCAGAGCTCTATGATGAAAGTGAAAAATGTTGATGTTCATATAGTTGGAAGAAGTGAAGTTTTAGATTTTAGGAATTTTAAGATAGAATCTGTTTCTGCTTATACAGATAGCAAACATCATCCAAATAGTGAAGGATGGTTGGGTTATTTAGTAAAGTTTGGTAAAAACGTTATTTACTTTGCTGGAGATACTGATTTGACAAATGAGATGAAGTCTCTTAGTGGATATGGAAAAAAAGATAGTAATTTTGTAACTATTCTTCCTATCTCCGGAACAGTGACAATGGACGCAGTTACTGCAGCTAAGGCTGCTTCAATATTAAATCCATCACTTGCTATTCCTCATGGATTTGGAGCAGGGTTTTATGGTACTAATGATGATGCTCATAAATTTGTCGAACTTTGTAAACAGAATGGGATAAATTCTTTAATTTTAGACAAAATATAAAAGGATACTCTTAAAAAGGGAGTTTTTGACGTTTTTATATGAACAATGAGAAAATAGCTCGTGAAAATTTACTTAGAGAAAGCTCTGAGCCTGAAGGGTTGAGTATTAGGGGTCATGATTTTAATCTAGGAGTTAATTACAAAAATATAATTGACTCTTTTGCTACGAGTGGTTTTCAAGCTACTCATTTATCTAGGGCAATTGAAATAACTAATAGCATGATTGCAGATAAAACTTTCATATTTTT
>CAYMJZ010000024.1:0-9188 GCA_964391445.1 Candidatus Woesearchaeota archaeon | reverse complement strand
AAACAGGACTTACTTCTAACTCAAAGACAATTAGATTTTCTTCTAATCCTCAAATTATTTTAGTTACTCCTAACGTAGTTTATAATAATGTAAATAATTTAGTAAATATAACTGGTCTTGATTTTGATCCTAGTTATACATTTTTATTGAATGGGGTAGATGTTACTTTCTTAACTACATATGTTAACTCTAATTTAATTCAGTTCTTTGTGCCTGCCGGAGGAATATCTGGTCAGTTTAATTTGGTTGTTGTGAGCGGAGATGGTTTGGCTTCTTCTAATTCTGTTCCATTTACTTTGAATTATCCATTTAATTATATTTTATCTGCAAATCCTAATTTAGTTACTGTTGCTAGCGGTTATTCTTTCCAATCAGAAATTGAATTTCTCACACTCTTTGATATGACTCAAGAGGAAATTGTTGTTTCTGTTGCAGATATTCCTGAAGCTACAGTTAGTTTTGTTGGATCAGATAGATGTACTCCTTCAGGTCCTGCTCCAAATCCAACATGTTCTGTAACAATACAGGTTCAAGTGGGAACTGTTCTTGAACAAGATTATAATTTGACTATTAACGCAGTTTCTCAAGTTACTGGAGTTGTTCATCAGACGACTCTTACATTAAATGGAGTTATTGGAACTTTGGCAGATTGTACTAATGGAGTTCAAGATCCTCATGAAACTTGTATTGATGGAGGAGGTCCTATATGTTCTCCTGCAGGGTTCTTATGCTCATTTGGAGAGTCTTGTAATTTGAATAATGATTGTCAAGTTAATCCTTCATGTTCCCCTCCTATAGGTCTATGTTATTCATCAAGCATAGTTCCTAGCCCTGTATGTAGTCCAGATCAAGATTGTGACGGTGTTCCAGATTCTATAGATACTTGTCCTAGTACTACAGCTGGAACTATTGTAAGTTCTTTGAATGGATGTCCTGTGCCTGTCTCTAGTGAATTTACTTCTGCTTCAACAACGAACTTCTTTTCAGTTCCTGATTTGAATAACGTTCCTAGTATGAATCTTCGCATAGATGGTGTTGGAGGAATACAATATGTTAATCCAGTATCTGTTTTGAGATTAGTCTCTGGAATTTATCAAGTTTTAAACTTAAATGATGCAATAGATATTTCAAGTAATCTTATTAGTGTAAATTCTGTTAATTACCCTGAACTTAATGGTCTTGCTACAATTAGCTTCGAAGGTCTTACATTCACAGATGTTACTCCGATTACAAGAACTTCTTCCTCTGGAAGTTTTGCAGTTTGTCCTGCCACTCAATGTGACGATTTAACTTATACTGGAGGAATATTTACAATGAGGGTCTCTGGATTTAGCGATTATAGTACTCAACAAGCTCAATGTGGAGATACTTATTGTTCTCTTGGTGAAACTCAGAGTACTTGCCCTGCGGATTGTGGAGTTCCCCCATCCTCTGGAAATCCTTCTGGTGGAGGAGGCGGTGGCGGAGGTGGCGGTGGAGGAAGCAGAGGAGGTTCTGTTAGATCTCCTGTAGTAGTGGCTCAATGTAATGATAAATTAGATAATGATGGAGATGGATCGGTAGATTATCCTGCAGATACTGGATGCTTTACTCTTCAAGATAGCTCTGAAGTTGATGAGAATCCTCTTATAGGAGACAATAATGGTCAATCTAGCAATGTCGATACTCCTCTGGAAAAAGTCTTCGAAATAAGAGTTGTATTTTGGATGGTCTTGATATTATTGATAGGTGGAATAGTTGGGGTGTCAACAATAATCTTGAGAGATTTGATGGGAAGAAAAAAGTTTAACCAATTAGCTAATATGGTTAATTCTTCTCAAGTTCCTAATCAGAATACTTCTGTTGTTGCAAAAGTTTAATCTTTTTATTCTATTTGGAATCTTAGAATTGCTCCAAATCCTTTTGTAATATTAAAGAATTGGTCTCCTTCTTGAGTTTCATTTGAAATAAGAATTACTTCAGATCCCATATCTATTGCCATTCTTTCAAATTCTGCTATTTTACTCTTTTCTAATTTGCTAGAAAGTAATAACTTGTTTACTGCTCCTCTTTCTAAGGCTACTTTTGTTTTTTCTTCCCCATATGCTGCTTTTTCAGGGTATTTTCCTAAGGTCATGAAGAATTCTTCTATTATTTTCTTTTCCTTGATTATTTCTTGTTCTGCTATATCTGTTTGAGATGCCTCTACTAGTAATTTTAGGCCATGTTCGTCGACGTAACCAATATCTTTTACAGCAATTACTTTTTCTTTTAATTTTGTTACAAGATTTCCGTCTTCTAAGAATTCTTCTTTTGTAGGTATTGGGCCTCCTACTAAAATTCCTTTTAATCTTGGCAAATCAAAAAATAATTCTTTAGCTGCTTCTGCAGTTCTTCTAAAAAATTCTTTTGCTAAACCTTCAGTTATTCTATGAAATCTTTGAGCTGACTGACCTCCAGCGCGGACTTTTGATGGAACTCCTGATGTTAAGTGTCTAAGAACCTTGATTTGTTTTCCTTCTAATAAACCAAGAGTGGCTTCTTGTCTGTCTATTACTATTAAAGCATAGACTTCATCTGTTCGTAACATTTCTCTTAATGGTTCTGTTACAAATCTTTGATCGCAACGATACATTCTAATTCTAAGAGGTTTAGGAGGTTCTATTGCCCATAATTTAATGTCAGAGACTCCTTCTTTTTCCGATACATTTCCGGCGTATAGGGCTATTCCGTTAGGAGGGGTTGCTTTCGTTCCTTTAAGGAAACGGATTATCATATCTATTGAGTCAGTTACTGCACTCCTTGTGGCTTTTGATTTAATGTTCTCGGCTGTTGAACGTTCAGCTTCTAATTGTTTAGTTACTGAATGAATATTAAAATCAACAGGAATCATCACTGTAACTAGTTCAGTATGTCTACCCTTTACTGCTTCAAGTTCTTCAATCTGTTCTTCAAGTTGAAGTTTTTGTTTATCGTTCATAATTGTTTTTGTGAGAATTGTGTTATAAAGTTATCTTTATTGCAAATTGTGACATGCTGCTAAATCTTTTTCAAAATCTTTTAGATTTGCAGGAATTCTTATATTTTTTATTGGTTCCTTTAGTGAAATATTGTTTTCTTTCTTTTGTTTCCAAACTTCGCTATTGAAAGCCATTATTTCTTCAATCTTTTTGAGAGTATTATCTTTTTTCTTTGTTTTTGGAAACTCTTCATTGTGTAACTTTAATCCTAATTCATTCCCTATAACTGATGTTACTTGAGGTACTATTGGATATAACAAAGTAATCATTCTTTCTAACAAGTAGTGTAAGGTATACTTGGCTGACTCACTTTCTTCTTTATCAAAATTGTTTGATTCATTGTACGCTCTGCTTTTTATTATTTCAACATAATGAGATGCAAAGATGTCCCAAAGGAATCTTCTTAATGTTTCTGCAGGTTTGTGGAAATCATATTTTTCATAATTTTCTCCTATATTTACTGTTTCTGCGTCGATGTAATCAATAAATAGTTGATCAAGTTTTGTTTGTTTAACCTTTGATGGTTTTTTGAATTGGGTTACAAATCTTGCTAAATTTATTAGTTTGTTTATTGTCTTAGTTTCAGCTCCTATTCTGTCCATTGAACATTTCAGATCTTGCTCTGCTAGATTGCCTTCTAATGCTGCCCAAAATCTAAATGACTCTGCTCCATGCAATTTTATTATTTCTTTAGGATCGATTACATTTCCTACAGATTTTGACATTTTTCTCCCTTGAGTATCTACAATGTGTTGGTGAATCCAAACATTTTCAAAAGGAATATTTCCCGTTTCTAAATAACCTCTTAACAAAGTGTAATATAACCAAGTTCTAACTATTTCTTTTCCTTGAGGTCTTAATGAAATGGGATATGCTTTATCTGCAAACTTTGATGGATATTGTATTATGTTTAATTCCGAAATTGAGGAGTCAAACCACGTATCAAATACTTTTTCCTCTCCTTTCCATTCCTTGTTTTTGAATTCTGATATTTTTCCAATTATTTTTCCCTTTTCTATAACTGTCGAGTCTTTTGGAACTGATTCTTTTGTTGGTTCGTAATATTTTCCTTTAGGAGGAACTGCTATTAGATTGCCTGAGCGCCATAAGGGTATAGGGGTAGCATAGAATCTTCTTCTTGATATTGGCCAATCTATCGATATAGAATCAATCCATTTTGTCAAAATTTCTTTTGAATTTTCGGGGTAAAATTTTATTTTATTTATCTCTTTTTTTAGCTTTGATAGGAAATCTAGCTGCTTTAGATAATATTCAGGCATTTGAATAAATTCTATTTCTGCTCCGGATCTTTCTGAAACGGGGGTTCTGTGAACTATATTTTCTTGTTTTATTATTAAATTTTGTTTTTGCAGATCTTCTATTATTTTTTCTCTTGCTTCTTTTACTTTCAACCCTTGATATTGTTTAGCAATCTCATTCATTTTTCCTTCTTTTGTTATTGCTATTTTTGGTTTAATTTTCATTTCCCTAAAGAATTGAATATCTGTGACGTCTCCGGCTGAACACATCATCACTAAACCTGTTCCTTTGTCAATTTGTGCAAATGGGTGCTCTTGGATTGGAACAGAATTTCCAAAAATAGGAACTGTTGCTTTTTTTCCATTTAGATGCTTATATCTTTTATCCTCTGGGTTGTAGATAACCATAGCACAAGTAGCTAATAATTCTGGTCTTGTAGTTGCAATTATTATTTTTTCTTTTGATCCTTCTAATTTCCATTCAACATGATTAAATTTCGACGGTATTTCTTTATAATCTATTTCAGAGTCTGCTACTGTTGTTTGTAATTTTGTATCCCAATTGTTTATTCTTTCATCTTCATATACTAAACCCTTAAGGCATAAGTCAATGAATGTGTCCTGAGTTATTTTTCTGTATTCTGGAGAGTCGGTATGATATATTTCTCCTGGTTTATTTCCTTTTTTATATGAAGAATATGAATGCCCTAATCTTGCAAAAGAATCAATTGATTCCTCTGATGCAGATTCCAATAGTTTTTTGCAGGCTTCTATAAATTCTTCTCTGGTTACTTTGAACGGAGAGATATTAAATTTCTTTTCAGCTGCTAGTTCTATTGGAAGACCGTTCCTATCAAGGCCTAGAGGGAATAGAACTTCATATCCTTTCATTCTTTTGTAACGGGCAAAGAAATCCATGTAAGTGTAAGTTGTAGCATGACCTATGTGAACAGGAGTATTCACATATGGGGGAGGAGTATCTATAGAATATATCTTCTTTTTTGTATTTGGATTAAATGCAAATTGATCTTTATTCTTCCATTCCTTTGTTATCCTATCTTCTATTTCTACATTCCAGGATTTTATCTCTGATAGTTTTGGTTCCATACCTATGGACAGGAGAAACGTATTTTAAGACTTTTCTTTTATGTTTTATATGGAACTTTCTAGAGCTTTAAGGCAACTTTCTGAACTTAAGAGACTTGGTGGAAGTATGCGTTTGGCTGCTGAATCTTGGAATAGTGAATGGAAATGTCTAATTGCAACTATTATGTCTGCTCAATCAAGAGATGAGATTACCATCCCCATTGCTGAAAATCTTTTTTCTAAATATAATTCTCTTGATAAATTGGCTAATGCTTCATATAATGATGTTTTGAAAGTATTTTCTGGACTTAATTTCAATAAAACCAAGGCCAAGAATGTTATTGCTTGTGCTTATGAGTTGATTTCTAGATATAATGGAAAAATTCCTCATGATTTGGATAAATTAATTGAGCTTCCTGGTGTTGGAAGAAAAACTGCAAATGTTTTCTTGTCCGAACATGGGCATCAAGGTCTTGCTGTCGATACTCATGTATATCAGATTGCTCGCAAATTAAATTGGAGCTCTGGTAAAAATCCTCATGCTGTTGAGAGGGATTTGAAGAAACTCTTTCCATCTAAATATTGGTCTGAAGTAAATCCTGTTCTTGTTAGGTTTGGAAAAAAATATACTTCTAAAAGGAAAGAAAATGAGCTTCTTGACGAGATAAATAAGATGAGATAGATTTTTATAGTGCTTTTTAGTCTTTAATTTATGGCTCAACAAAACCAAATACAAATGCCTGGTGCTTTTGGGGGAATCATGCGTTACGATTCAGAATATTCTAGTAAGTTTATGATTGCTCCTAAAGCAGTTATTGCTTTCTTAGTTGCAGTAATAGCTTTTGTAGTTGTTTTGAAAGTTTTTTGGCCAGTTGCTTAAAAGATGAAATTTGTAAAAAAATTTAATAAATATAAGTACTATATTCTAGCAGTTTTGTTAGTTTTAGTTGTTGCTTTATTCTTATTTATTAATAATTATGATAAAAATGAACCTGGTTTAGGGGAAGAATTTGAAATTTCGATAGGTGAGAATGTTTCTATAAAAGAAACAGATCTTAAAATTAGTATGTTAAGAATAAGTGATTCTAGATGTCCTTTGAATACTAATTGTATTTTGCAAGGTCAGGCAAGCGTTACATTTAATTTTTTTAGAAATGATATTCTTTTACGTAAATCTGTTCTTTCATATAATGGAGAGAATGCTGAATTATTTGTTAATGGTTATAGGGTTTATGTTTTGGGAGTTATTCCATATCCTGAACAAGGCAGATCTATTGAAGATTCAGAATATATTGTAAAAATGGTTGTTTTTAAGGATTAATTTATATTTCATTGAAATAAAGTTTAAATATACTTATAGTTATTTTTCGTGAAGTGATGATAAAATGTCAAGTAATAGAGATTTAAGGGAACAGATGAACAGCGATTCTGTCGCTGAAGCATTTGGATTTTTACTTTCAGGTAAAAAGGGATACAAAACCGTTATTGAAAGAAAAGTGGAGCCTATTAGATGTTCTGGATGTAATATTGTTTTGAACGAAGGAGTTAAGTTCTGTCATGAATGCGGGACTAAGGTTGTCTTGCCTTTGAAGAAATAATTAGCAAAGCTATAAAAACTAAAGTTTTTCTTTTTGTATATGTTTGGCGGAATTGACCCTAAGAAGATGCAGGCAATGATGAAGCAAATGGGTATCAAACAGGATGAAATTGATGCTTCCAGAGTTATTATTGAGAAGAATGATGGAACTAATATTCTAATCGATAGCCCAAATGTTGTCAAAATTATGATGCAAGGTCAGGAAAGCTGGCAAATAACAGGAGAAGCTCATGAAGAAAGTGCCGGGGTCAATGAGGAAGATGTTCGTTTAATTATGGAAAAAACAGGTAAAGGTTATGAAGAATCTAAGGCAATGCTTGAGAAAGTAGAAGGGGATATTGCCCAAGCAATAGTTGAGCTTTCTGAATGACAGCTTTACTTTATAAACTATTTAAGTAGAAAGGTATAAAAAGAACTTTTACTACCTCTTTCCCCTGGAAATTGATTTTATGTTAATTGAAGACATTATTAAGGAGAAGATTAGTGCAGATCATCTGCTTTATGTCAGTTTGAAATATACAAAAACTTGTGATGTTATATTGAATTTATTGTCTAGATGGAAGATAATGATTGATACTTCTTTCGATGTCCTAATTAAGAAGGCTGGTAAGTCTTGGAAGCCTGTTCCTGATGCTCCAAGAGCTAAAGTTATTCAGCTTAAGAAAATTTATGCCAATGAACCTATTGTTGCTGAAGCTTTAGAGCTATATGAATTTTTTAGAGATATTGAAGGACTTGAAAAAGCAAGGGAAAGTGAATTTAGGAAAGGAGTTAATTTAAGAGTTACTTACAAGGGAAAGGTTGTTAACATAAATCTTGAACAACTTGCTTTATATTCGCAAATTCTAGAAAGATTTATAAGCTATCTAAAATAATCCTGTTTTGTTAAAGTGGTTTTAAACTCAAATGGCAATAATAACAGTCACGTCTGGAAAAGGTGGTGTCGGCAAGACAACTACTACTATCAATCTAGGCGCTGCTTTGAATGCGCTTAATAAAGAAGTTATTATTGTTGATGCTAATTTGACTACTCCTAATGTTGGTTTGCATCTTGGAGCACCTATAGTACCTGTTAACCTTAATCACGTTATGAGTGGAAAGGCCAAGGTTTCTGATGCTATATATGAACATGATTCTGGAACGAAAGTTATTCCTTCTTCTCTTTCTGTTAAGGAACTTAGAAAGATTAATCATGGCAAACTTACAGATGTCGCTAAGAAATTAAGAAATATGGCTGATTTTGTTTTGCTTGACTCTGCTGCTGGCCTTGGGGATGAGGCTACTGCTTCGATTGAGGCTGCTGACGAATTGATTATAGTAACGAATCCTGAAATAACTGCTGTTACAGATGCTTTGAAGACTGTTAAATTGGCTCAAGAATTGGGAAAGAAAGTACGCGGAGTAATAGTTACTCGTGTTTCTGGAAATCAGCATGAAATGTCAATCGGGAATGTTAAAGAAATGCTAGACTTGCCTGTTTTAGGTGTTGTTCCTGAAGACAAGAAAGTATTGGCTTCATTGAGGCATAAGGATGCAGTTATACATATGTATCCTTATACAAAGTCTGCATTAGCTTATAAGAAGATAGCTGCTAAGATTGCAGGTGTTAATTATAAAGATCCAGGTTTCTGGAAGAAGATGTTTGGTTAATTTAGGCTGCTTTTTTAGTTTCTTCGTAGGGTTTTATTCTTAGATGTGTTGTGCTTACTTTTCTTTTTTCTAGTTCTGAAATAATTTGAGGTATTGCTTTAGTTAATCTTGGGTCTTTCAATTTTATTTCTAAAGAGTCATGTAATGTATTTCTAAATACTCTTTCTTTTTCTGGTTTGAAGCCGACTATAGCATACCATTTGTTTTTGTATCTTACAGGATCATAACAGATTGTTATCTCTTCTACATTTCTACCTTCATAAAAATTCATTTTCAATTTAAAAAAATTTAATTTATAAAACTAATGTATTTTGCTTCCTGGTTCTATTGGTTTTTCTGGTCTTAAGAAAAAGACTTTTGTTTTTCCTTCATTAGAGGCTGCTAGAATCATCCCGTTACTCTCTACGCCTCTAAGAACTACTGGCTCTAGATTTGATACAAAAATTGCTTGTTTTCCTTTAAGGTCTTCGTGAGTATAATGGGTTCTTAGACCTGCTACAATTGTTCTTGCTATTGGTTCTCCTAAATCTACTTTTAGGACGTAAAGTTTATCTGCTTTAGGGTGATTATCTACTTCTAATATTGTGCCTACTCGTA
>CAYMJZ010000023.1:0-9284 GCA_964391445.1 Candidatus Woesearchaeota archaeon | reverse complement strand
AAATTAAGAGTGTTTAGTAAAATTAATATTACTTTTTTATGCACTTCTTCAACTCCTTTTTCAGAGAAGTTAATATCTTCAGCAGTCATTATCGGAGAACTAAGAAGATAGAATCTAAGAGCATCAGCTCCGTATTTATTTACAAGTATCATAGGATCTGGATAATTATTCTTTGATTTTGACATTTTCTGTCCATCGCTAGCAAGTATTGTTCCTGTAGTTACGACGTTCTTGAATGAATTTTTATTAAAGAGCATTGTAGAAATGGAGTGCATATAATAAAACCAAGTTCTTGTCTGCGCAATATACTCTGCAATAAAGTCTCCGGGGAAATTCTTGCTGAACCACTCTTTCTTTTCAAAGGGGTAATGTACTTGTGCAAAAGGCATTGCCCCTGATTCAAACCAACAGTCAAGAACCTCTGAGACCCTCGTCATCTCTTTTCCACATTTACACTTTAGCTTTACTTTATCCATTGTAGGTTTATGTAAATCAATTTTTTTAGGAAAGTTAATTGCATGTTTCTTCAATTCATCAATACTTCCAATCACCTTTTGTTCTCCGCATATACATTTCCAAATAGGGATTACAGAAGCCCAATATCTGTTTCTAGAGATATTCCAGTCAGGAGCGTTCAATATATTATTTCTAAATCTTCCTTCCTTCAAGTGCTCTGGGAACCAGTTTATTTTTTCATTGTTCTTTAGCAAATCTTTTTTCACTTTCTGAATATCAATAAATAATGATGGCAAAGGGGCATAAAATAAAGGAGTTTCACATCTGTAACAAAACGGATAACTATGTTTATGACTTTGAGTTTTATATAATAAATTTCTTTTTTCCAAGTCCTTTATGACTTCTTTATCAAGCGATTTAAACCACAATCCTTTCCACCCATTCATATCAAATTTGAATTTTCCATCCATACCAATATGCTCAATCAAAGGCAAGTTGTGTTTCTTTATCATAGAATAGTCAAACTCTCCATAAGCTGCCATATGAACTATTCCTGTTCCATCAGTTACTGTAATATTCTCATTATCATCAATAATATAATGTCCTTTTTCTTTACTTTCTATGGAATAAAGTGGTTCGTATTCTATTCCTTTCAAATCTTTTCCTTTGAATGTTTCAAGAACTTTATATTCACCATTTAACTCGCTTAATCTATCTGCAACAAGAATGAGTACTTCATTATTATTTCTGACTTTGACATATTGTGCATCACTCTTTACAGCTAGAGCAACATTTCCTATTAACGTCCAAGCCGTAGTAGTCCAAGCTAGAAAATATTCATTTCTATTCTTTATCTTGAATTTTGCAATTACAGATTGCTCAGTTACATCTTTGTAAGAATTATCCATTGCAATTTCAGCATTAGCAAGTGGCGTTTCACATCTTGGACAGTACATCAGAACTTTTCTTCCTTCATAAATTAGCCCCTTATCATAAATTTCCTTGAAGGCCCACCAAACAGATTCCATATAATTCACATCCATTGTTTTGTAAGAATTATCAAAATCAACCCATCTTCCAAGTCTCTCTATAATACCTTTCCAGTCATGTACAAATCTCAAAACAGATTTTTCACACTCGTTACAGAATTTCTCTACTCCAAGAGCTTCAATGTCCTTCTTACTCTTGAACCCGAGTTGTTTTTCCACTATGCTCTCAACAGGCAAACCATGACAGTCCCATCCCCAAACTCTTTCAACCTTATGACCTTTCATTGTCCAATATCTTGGAATAGTGTCCTTTATTGTACTAGCAAGCAAATGACCATAATGAGGTAATCCTGTGGCAAAAGGAGGTCCATCATAGAAAATATAATTCTTTTTCTTGCCTTTCAAAGATTTCTCAAAAGTCTTATCTTTAGCCCAGAATTTAAGTATTTCAAGTTCTATTTCATTAACAGTACTCATACGAATATTCCCTAAATCTACCTTTTATATCTTTTTAATTACCTGTTTCTCTCAGCAGCCCAGCGTTTATCGTACCTCTTAATCACGCTAATATAGCTTACAATCGCAATAAAACCAAGACTTACAGTAATAACTTCATCATAAAAAGAGAATACCATGACAAGAACAAAAGATATCTCACAAAGCAGTTTAATGTAAACAAACCCATCAATCAATTCATCGCGCGCAAGTTTTGCAATTACAAGTCCCGTAGGAATTGCAAGAATCAAAATCAATAAGTAGAAAATCATTTTATTCAATCAAAAAGTCATCATCGTCCCAGACCTTAAGCAAATCTTTAGAATCTAGGATACCTACCAATTTTCCCATATTATTTACAACAGGAAATATTCCAACTTCTTTCTCCCTAACAAGTTCTATGGCTCTCTGTATCTTATCTTCCTCTTTTATCGTTAAGACGTTTTTAGTCATGACTTCGGAAACTTTTTTGTTCTGTCCAAAATACCTTATTAGATCGTGATGAGTTATGATTCCTACAATTTTACCATCTTTCTCTACAATTAGGCTATTTATCTTAAACTTATTCATAACATTAGCAGCTTCAGATAAAGTCACATCTTTTTCAGTAACGACTGGCTTTTTCATCAAATCTTTTATTTTCATGTCAAAATTATTGAGGATCTTTAGTTTTTAAAGTGTATTAATTTGGATATACTAATAGCTTGAAAAGCTATTTTCATAATTTTAGATTACCTTAGCACCTATTATAACTACATCTTCAAGAGGTCTATCTTGAGAATCAGTTTCAACATTGGATATTGCATCAACAACTTCAATACCTTCTATAACTTTTCCAAATACAGGATGTCTTCCATCCAAAAAATTATTATCTACTAAATTGATGAAAAACTGGCTTCCCCCGGTGTTAGGTCCAGCATTAGCCATAGAAATAGTGCCTCTGTTATTTTTATCCAAATTGGTCCCAGTAAATTCATCTTTTATCTTGTATCCTGGGCCACCCATTCCAGTTCCTGTAGGGTCTCCGCCCTGAATCATAAATCCTGGAATAATTCTGTGGAATATGACTCCATTATAAAATCCTTGTTCTACAAGTTTAACAAAATTTCCGGCAGTAATGGGCATAGTTCCAGTATATAACTCCAAAATTATCTTTCCCTTATTAGTTTCAATCATTACTTTAGTTGTTTTCGAAGCCATCGTATTTGAAAATATTATTGCTAATATTATAACTACTGCTATAACAGACCCTATTAAAACTTTTTTATTTTTCATAACCTTCATAAGCAAAAAAGAAGCTACCTATTAATAAATCTACTTCTTAGCAACTCTCCATAATATCTCAAAATATTTTCTATAGCCTAAGGCAAATTCTTCTTGTTCAACAACAATCGCAAAGGGGTTTTTAGCCCATAAGATCATAGCAACATTATTTCCATATATGTTTATTACCATATGATCTGCATATTTTTCCGCAAGATATCTCGTTTCAGCAAATATTTTAGGATTAATGCTTTTATCAGATGTTATTAATCTTATTTTAACTTTCTTTTCTTTTCTACGTTCATTAAACCACTTGAAGTAGTAAGGCATTTTATCATAGGCATGTCGATTAGCTCCCAAAATTAATATTTCAGGATAGTCAAGTTGAGACTCAAAAACCATTTTAAGTCCATTTTTACCTTTATAAAAATTAGTAGACTCTTTCTTTTTTGAGGCATTAAACTTCTGAGCTAAATCTGAAATATAAGGCATCAATTCTTTCTTCTTTTGCTCTATTGAATCTATTATTCTTTGAGGGTTTACTGCAGAAAAAACCCTTTTATTATTTTCAAGTATATATCCAATTAGGCCTTTCTGAATTAAAGTCTCAGTTACATCATAAACTGTCCTCCTATGTAATCCTGTTTTTCTAGATATCTTTCCAGCTTGATTTGGTCCAGTCTCGATTAAGGCTAAATAGACTTTCTCTTCATTTTCAGTTAATCCTGCATCTCTCAGATCCATAAAAATTGATGTCCTATGGGTTTTTAATATTTTCTAATGTGGTGAGCTAAATCACCTCATAAATTAATCTATTATTTTTTTGATATTCTTTTAAGAAATGTAAGGGGGAAAAAACAAAAAACAAAATGGAAGTTTTAGAAAGACAGATAATTGAACTTGTTGCAATGGATAGGATAGAGATTCCAATATCTAGTTTATCTGGAAAACTAAAGAGACAAAAGCCAAAACTTGCTGGAGATATAGATTTGTCTGAATACGAAGGAAAATATCTTGGAGAAAGGTGCTATGCAAGAATTGAATCAGAAGATCTTCAGAAAGCTAGAGGCATGAAAGAAGGCATAGATGAGTTCTCAAAAAGGCATCCAAGATATGGAGCAGAACTCCAATCATTGATTGATGAAAAAAGAGATGAGAGAGAAACTCATCTATATTTTGGTTTGAATGATGGATGTAGGCTTTCAGATTCAGACTATATTGGCGTAATGAAATCTTTAGGATATACAGAAGCCGGAGCTCAAAGTTTGTATCCAGCACTAATGGAAACAAGTAGAAAAATCTCTCGAAAAAGAGATGAAGAGCGCAGGATTCTTATAGGATAAGCAGAATTATTTTTTTATTTTAATTTTTATTTAATTCTGCATAACTATACAACTTGTTATATGTATCACACCATATCAACACAGTATCGTACTTTTCCAAGTCTACATTCAAAGGTAATTCATAGTTTATATTCCCTTTAGTAGCCTTAACATTTCCAAGACTAACCGCCTCTGCAGCACTTATATCTGTTGCAAGATATATGGATAATCCCGGACCATTAGTAGTCTCAAAATTTTCAAATCTCAATATCTTTTGACCATTATTATCATAGACTGAAACTTTCCCAGAAGCTGGTTTTTCAAACGAAACTATTTCTCCAGAAAATTCTTCAATTACTGGCCTAATAGTTGTTCCTCCAAAATTTCCCATTACATAAGTTACACCAGGGATACCTTCATTCGCTTCCATAGTAGTAAATAAAGGGGAAAATAAATGGTATCCGACAGCTATTACTAGAATAAAAACCACTATCGTCAGTTTATTCATACATGGCATGATTGCTCGCCTCTCTTTAAGAGATACTTTTGATGATAGTCTTCAGCCTTTATATAAGTTGTCGCTTTCTCAAATATAGTAGAAATCTCTTTAGAATATTTTTTCTGTTCTTTTTTCAAAACTTCTTTAGCAATCTTTTTTTGTTCTTCATTAAAATAAAATATTACACTTCTATATTGAAACCCAACGTCTGGACCTTGCCTGTTAAATTGAGTAGGGTCGTGAACAGAAAAGAAAACTTCAACCAGTTTTTTATAGCTTATTAACTTACTATCAAAATCTACCCTAACAACTTCCGTATGGCCTGTTTTCCCGGAACAAACATCTTCATAATTTCCTTTATTCTTATCTCCTCCTGCATAACCCACTTCAGTACTAACAACTCCAGGCAAAATTCTAAATGCCTCTTCAACCCCCCAGAAGCATCCTGCACCAAACATTGCTATTTCAGTCTTCATCTCTTATAAATAAAAGCATTAATCTTGCTTTTAGCTTTTTCTCTAGCTTTTTGATGCTCCTTTAAAAAATTATTTATCTTATCGATAGTAATCTGCTTTAATTCTCCTGAAGTCATTGCTCCAGATTTGTAAGCATTGTAAATTTCACGCAATTTTTTATCATCTGGTTCAAACATATACCTCAAATACTGAAATGAAACATCAATATCGGGATTTCCTCCGTGTCTTCTATGTTCTTCTAACGTATCTCTTCCACCAGAGAACGCATACCTCTTTATCTTTTTTTCAACTTCTTTTGGAGAATCGGTAGTATAAATGGCAGTATCTTCTTTAGAAGAACTCATTTTTCCATTAGCTCCAGTTAAAGGAGGAAGAAAAGAACACTGAATAGATGCAGGTTTATGATGTCCTAATTTAGGTAATATGTCTCTAGTTAATCTAAAATGAGGGTCTTGATCAATCGCATGAGGTATTAAGCAAGGGATTTCCTTTCCTTTCAATACAGAAGGAAGGTAAGCAGGGACAGCCTGCATAGACGTGTAAAATATCTGTCCTATATTGGAGCTTTCATCTAATCCAAAAGAAGATTTTACTGTAGAAAACGTAATTTTCTTAGCAACTTTACAAGCTTCAGGATAAAGTAAATCAGCATGCTTGGTATCAACTATAAAATGTGTTTTTTTAGGATTAAAACCTAGGGCAATTACATCAAGCATATTTTCATGTAAATATTTTTGTGCATCTTCATAACTCAAATCCTTTTTGAAAAGAAACTTTTCTTCATCAGGAAATTGAAACCATAAATCGCAGTCAAATGTATCTTGCAAAAATTTAGTAAACTGCCAAGCCATAAGGTGGCCTAAATGAATCGGTCCAGAAGGAGACCTCCCTGTATAAAGAAAGAATTTGTTTCCTTTAGAATATTCATCAAGCAACCACTTAAGATCACGGTGAGCAAAGAATATTTTTCTATCAAGCATGAAATGCTTCCCAGTTATCTTTTCAATTCTACCCTTTAAATCATCAGATATTTCTTCCACTCCAAATTCAATAACAAGTTTCTTGTAATCTACATTATCGGAGACATCCCAAGGAGTAACCACATGCCTTTCATCAGCCATATATAATCAAATTATGTTTCTAATATAAACCTTGCCAAAAACCTTTTTATACTCTTTAACTTATATATTCCAAAGATGGTGGTTGATGTTCAAGTGTTTGCATTGAATAACTCTAGTTTAACACTTGAATCAGCCAAAAGTCTATGAGTGAAACGAAGAGACTTTTTGATTTTGTTGTGATGGGTGCTACCGGTATGCAAGGTCGCATAGTTTCTCGTGATTTATTGGAAAATGGATACTCTGTTCTTCTATGCGGAAGAGACAAAAAAAGACTCGAACATTTAATGCACAAATACAAAAAAACTTCTTTTGAATATGTTGATGCCAGGAATATCGAAAAAATGACTCAAGTTTTCAGAAAATCTGGGGCCAGCGTAGTAGTTACTTGCGTAGAAGGAGATTGGAATCTTAACGTCTTAAAAGCATGTATTAAAGCAGGCTTACACTCTATAGATCTAGGTTCAGAGATCCCTATGACTAAAGATCAATTTGCATTACACCAGACATTAAAACAAAAGGGTTTGACACATATAACTGGTTGTGGTTCCGTTCCAGGAATAGGAAATGTTCTTCTAAATCATGCAGCCCAAAAATTTGATTCTCTTCATACTATTGAAGTAGGTTTTGCTTGGAATTCAAATATAAAGAAATTTGTTGTCCCATTCTCAATGGAGAGCATTATAGAAGAATTTACAGAACCTGCTACAAACGTAAAAGATGGTAAATTCACAAAATTAAGGCCTTTAGAAACTCTAAACAAGACAAAAGAGCCATTTGTTGGAAAACAAGACTCTATGTTTGTTCGCCATCCGGAGACATATACATTTTATCACTATTTCAAAAATAAGGGTCTAAAAAACGTTAGATTTTATGCAGAATTTCCCCCCCATTCATTTGATGTAATAAAACAACTAATTGATTTAGGATTCGACAAGAGAGAAAAAATAGAAGTAGAAGGAGCCAAAGTAAGGCCAATAGATGTAGTAACTCAGACTCTAAAAGATTTAAAATTTCCTAAAGGTTATAAAGAAAAAGAAAATCTTTGGCTTAGATTATATGGAAAACATAAAGGTCAAAGAAAGAATGTTCTAATTGAATGTATTGTAGGTACAAATAAGGGATGGGAAGATGCAGGTTGTAATATAGATACTGGAATGCCTGCAAGTATCATGGCCCAAATGATAAAAGAAAAGGTAATAACCGAAAGAGGGAGCTTTGCTCCAGAGGCAGTCGTCCCTCCAAAACCATTTTTTCATGAATTGAAAAAGCGTAAGATGATTGTTTACGAAAACGGCAAAAAAATAAACTAAAATGGTTATCAAACACAAAGTCTTCTGGAAAAACCCAGGATACAAAGGATATCCAAAATTGTCTAAAAACATAGAGTGCGATTACCTTATTGTTGGAGGAGGTATCTCTGGAATTTCTTTAGCATATTTTTTGTCTAGTTTAAGTTCAAAAAATAAAATTGTTGTTCTAGAAAAGAACAAAATAGGTTCAGGCGCAACCTCACACTCTGCCGGAATGTTAACTTTAAGGGGAGAGTTAGATATTTCAGAGATCATGAGGGTCTTAGGAAAGAAAAGAGGAATAGAATATTGGAATGCCAACAAGGAAGGATTAGAGATAGTAAGAAGCATAATAAAAAAAGAAAAAATGAATTGCGATTATGAGCCAAATAATACTTTATTTGGAAATATAAAAGGAGACACTACTCACAGTTATCTTAATAATGAATTTATGCTTGAAAAAGAACTTGACACTAGGGCTAAACTTTTAGTGGGAGATGATATAAAAAAAGAGGTAAATACTGAATTATTTGATCAAGCAGTTTTGTCATACGATCATGGGATATCTGTAAATCCTGTAAAACATGTTCAAGAATTGGCTAGAGTCTCTTCTAATAAAGGAGTAATGTTCTTTGAAAATACTAAGATGACTAGTTATGGTGAATATGAAGCAATAGCAAATCATCATAAGATCAAATTCAAAAAAATAATCCTAGCCATAGATAAAGACTTCAACCATCCACATGTAGCAAGCAGAAAGTCTACAATAATGATGACTGATCCTCTAAGCGATAGGGAAGTAGAATTAATAGGAATGAAAACTAAAAAGTTCATATGGGATACTCGTGATGAATATGTTTATATGAAGTTATCTAAGGAGAATCGCCTCATGGTAGGTTTTGGAGACCTTTTTGTTAAAAAAAGACACAAAAGAATTAATCCAAAGCCTTATCAGTTTAAGGAACTAATTTCTTTTGCAAGAAAAATGTTTCCTCAAATTAGTATAAATCCAGAATATGCATGGTCGGGCATATTTAGCACAAGCAAAAACTTATTGCCCGTAATTCACGAAAAGGGTAATAGGATTTCAGTTGCAGGAGCAGGATCTCAAGTAGTTTGCGTTTTATCTTCTCATTACATCGCTCATAAAATTCTAGGTGGGAAATCTCCTCTAGATAAAATACTTAAAAGAGCCTGGACTAAGAAACCAAAGGAAAAAATATAATGGGTTTCATAAAAGCAGGTTTCACAGGAGGATTCATAGGAATAGTTATTAGCATAGCAGATGTATTTTTCATCTCTAAAATTCTTGAAAGATTATCTTCAATTGGCCTATATGTAGCAAGTTCCTTTGGTAAAGTATGCATTAATACA
>CAYMJZ010000022.1:0-9455 GCA_964391445.1 Candidatus Woesearchaeota archaeon | reverse complement strand
ATTTTAAGAAATTTAAGACTGAAGAAGAGGCGGCTGCTTTCTTAGTTTACGAAACTCGCAAGATTGGATGTATTCCATCTTTTGAGCCAATAGTTGCTTCTGGGAAGAATGCTTCTATTCCTCATCATACTCCCTCTGGAAAGATTAACAAAGGTTTTTGTGTTATCGATTATGGTATTAAGTATAAAGGTTATTGTTCTGATGTGACAAGAACAATTTATTATGGGAAGCCTTCTCCAGTTGAAGAAAAGACATATTATGACTTGTTAAATGAACAAGAAAGAATAATTTCTCTTGTTAAACCTGGCGTATTGATTGGAGATTTATGCGTTGAGGCTGAGAAGAGTTTGAAACAGAAACTTATTCATTCTCTTGGGCACGGCATGGGCATAGAGGTGCATGAGCATCCTTATGTTTCGCTGGAAAGTAAAGTTAAGCTTATGGAAGGAATGGTTATTACCATAGAACCTGGAGAATATATTGAGGGAAAGTATGGGATTAGAATAGAGGATGACGTTTTGGTTACAAAGAAGGGTTGCGAGGTTTTGAGCAGGTTTCCTAAGAAACTAATAATTGTTAAATAGGGTTTTATGTTTTATTTTTTATGAGTAATAAGGATTCTTTAGAATTTAATTTTTCAGAAGCTTTACTTGTTAAGAATACTGAAATTTTTAAGAATTGCAAGAATATTGTTGTTGGAAAGGGTCGCTTGGACGCTCCTATAATGTTTATAGGTGAAGCCCCAGGAAGAAATGAAGATGAACAAGGGTTTCCTTTTGTTGGTGCTGCAGGTAAGAATTTAGATAAATTACTTGAGAATGTTGGGCTTAATATTAACGATGTTTATATTGCAAATATATTGAAATGCAGACCTCCTGAAAATAGGGCCCCTTCTAATGAAGAAATTAAGGCACATACCCCATGGCTTTTAAAACAGATTAAGGAAATAAATCCTAAAGTAATATGCTCTCTCGGGAATTATGCTACTAAGTTTTTTTTAGCTGGAACTGATGTCGACAATATGACTAAACAGCCCGGAATAACTTCTGTTCACGGCAAAGTTAGAATGATTAATTTGCATGGGAAAGATGTTAAACTAATCCCTCTATTTCATCCTGCGGCTATTATCTATAATAGAGGGCTTATTTCTGAATGGGAAAAAGATATTCAGATTGTTAAGAAAGAGATTTCTCAGAAGACTTTATTGTGACCTGTATTTTCCGTCAAAACCACCGGCTTTAAGGTTCGCATGGCTGTTTTTTACTTTATCTATTGGGAATCTTTGTTCATACTCACTTAAAACATCATTTATTGATTTCTTTGAATCTACATCACATAGATATGAGATTTTTAGAATAATGTAAAGCATGTCTCCGATGAAGTCTTCGCATGTTGTTTTATTGTTTTTTATCATCTCTTTTTGTTTTTCTACATTAACCCATTTTATCAGATTCCAGAACTCTCCTATTTCCTCATTCATATTTAAAAGAAGATCCTTTATTGAGCCATGATCTGACCATCCTCTCAAGTCATTGAATTCTTTGATTTTGTTTTGTGACTCTTCCACTGAAAATCTTGATTTGTTTCTTATTTAAGAATTATTGTTCTTTAACATCTTTGAATTTGATGAACTTATAATGGGCATCTTTTGTTTCTTTACTTTCATTTAAGGTGTAGACTTTCTCGCCTTTTTCGTTAACATAATACTTTAGTTTCATTTTATCTCTAGTTGTAGATGGTTTTTCTTTGCTTTTTCTTTTATTAATTCTATTACTTTATCTAATTGTGAATTTGCTAATTTGTATTCTTTGCTTTTTACTTTAATTAAGAAATTTGAAGAACCAAGATATGAAATTTCTGCTTCTTTTGTATCAAGAACTTCTTTTATTGCAGATATACCATTTTCTTTATCAGATTTTAGAGAAATCTTTTTTTGGACCTCTTTATCAGATTCCTTTTTCTGAGAGAGTATCTCTTTTAATTTTTCTAATTCTTTAGGGCTTAAATATTTCTTTAAAATATCAGGGTTTGATCTTACTGATTCTATTATTTGAGAGATATCTTCTTTGCTTTTTATCTTTGAAATTAGATCTTGCGCTTTTTCATTTACTACAGATTTTAAGATACTTGCGAATATTCTTTCTTTTTTATAGTACTCAAGTATCGTATCTCTTTCTTTTGCAGATACTCTTCTAAGGCTTAATTCAAGACTGTTATCTTTATTTCTTAGGATTTTACAAACTATTTTTTTACCTACACTTACAAATTCTCTTAGGTTTCTTATTCTTCCTGGAGATATTTCTGCTAAAATTATATGGCCTTCTATATTATACTCATCTAGATTTACAAAAACTCCTCCAGATTCTATCTTTGTGACTGTACAAAGGACAACATCATCTTCTTTCAAATCAGCGGAAGACATATTTGATTAAAGCCTTTATTTTGGCTTTTCCTCCTTGAGGTTTTAAGAGAAGTTTATTACATCTAAGACATTTTACTAGAGTAGTAGCCTTTCCATAAGTAGTTTGAGAATTTCCACATCTAGGACACTTAATTTTTATTAGCTTTCCTTTCATTTTTATGAAACTGATTATTGATTAGCTATCTTCTCTCTTCTATTAATTCTTGCAGTATACATAACTGCTTTTCTCATTGCTGTGTAATCATGTTTGTTTTTTTCAGAGTGTTTCTTTAAATTTTCTATTTTATTGGAGATGTTTTTCTTTTCAGAATTTGAGTCTAGCTTGTTGTTTGCAAGTATTTTTCCTATTTTTACCCCTAAGAGTTTTGCTTTTGGAACTCCATGCTGATCTCTTAAAATAAGGCCTATTTTTTCAGGAGCAGTTCCTTGCCTAGCCAAGTCTATGACTATCTTTTCAATTTCTTTTGCGGATATTTTAGTCCAATCTGCTTTTTCTGCCATGTTTGAATTTGGGACATAGGGTTTTTAAAGCTGGTGGTTTGAGTTTATATCATAGAGATTTTCACTCTCTCTTGCTCGAGACTCCTCAACATGCTCGGAGACTCGCTGCGGAGAATGAAAAAGCCCCGTAGTATAGTGGTCAAGTATTCGGGCCTTTGGCGCCCGAGACCCCGGTTCGAATCCGGGCGGGGCTATTTATTTAATAATTAGCTTTGTAACGGCCTCTGAGCTCTACTTTCTCAAACTGGGCCAGAGTTTGCTTTTGATTTTTACTTGATTTGTAACCTTTGATTATGGATTCAAATGCTTTCTCATGTATTGTTGGATGTTTAGCTTCTAAAGCTTGTTTTATTAGATGAAGATCGACTGCTTTGTCTTCTATTCTGCTTGAGTGAAATCCCAGACCAAAGTCTATGAAATAAACGTCTTTATCTTTCAAGATTAGATTTGAAGTTGTTAAATCTCCATGTATTATATCGTTGTCATGCAATTTTGCTAACTGTTTTCCTATTTTTCCACATATTTTTTGATATTGTGTTTTTTCAAGATGTTCTGATAGTTTTTTGCCTTCAATGTATTCCATTTCTATTTTATTTGTTATGTCGCTTGAAGATATTATTTTTGGAACCTTTGTCATTTTTTGAGCTTTTTCTAGAATTTTTGCTTCGCTTCTTGTTCTTAGTTTTCTTATCTTTTTGTCTAGATCTGGATACCTATATGGTTTTTCTATTCTATCTTTTATTATGGATTTGCCTGATTTTGTTATAATTGCTTCTGCACCTCTACCTATTACTATTTCTTTCATAATCTCATGCCTTTTTTGGCTAGCTTTTTTGCCATTTTCATTAACTGTTTTTGATCCATACCTTCTTCTCCACCTTTACCTGATTGGATCATTTCTTTTAGCACCTTATATTGTTTTATTAGATTTCTAATATCTGTTGTGCTTACTCCTGAACCTTTTGATATTCTTTGAAGTCTTGATGTTTCTTTTTCCATAATCTCAGGATTTTCTATTTCTTCTTGAGTCATTGAATTTATTGCATGTTTGTAACCCTTTAATTTTGTCTGTTGTTGCTCTAATTTTTCTGCAGATACTTTTTCTTTCACTTTACCAAATCCTGGAATGAGAGAGAGCATTTTATCCATTCCTCCTATTGATTCCATTGATTCTAGTTGTGATTGAACATCTCTTAATGTTAATTTCCCTTGTTCTATATTTTTTTGAGTTTTTTTCAATGCATTTTCATCTGTTACCGTACGGATTTTTTCCATTAATGCTTCTAAGTCTCCCATGCCTAACATTCTAGATAAGAAAGATTCTGGATTGAATGGCTCTAAATCTGCAGGTTTTTCTCCAGTTCCTATGAAGACTACTGGTACTTTTGCTTCATAACAAGACGTTAGAGCTCCACCTGCTTTTGCAGTGCTATCCATACGAGTTATTATTACTCCTGTGATTTCTACATTATTTTTGAAAGTTATTGCTTGTTTTCTGGCTGTTTGACCGATGTCTGCAGGTATTACTAAGAGAGTTTCAGTTGGTTTAGCTATTTTCGAGATTGATTTTATTTCCTTTATTAAGTCTTCTTCTAAAGAATCTCTTCCTGCAGTGTCTATTAAAACAAGATCATATTTCTCTAACTGTTCTTCAAATTGTTTCCAAATTTTAGAAGGATTCTTTTCATCCGGGTTGATAAAACAGCCTATGCTTAATTTATCACATAATTGTTTTAATTGAGTTGATGCCGCAGGTCTATGAACATCAAGGCCAATTGCACAAACTTTGTTTCCTCTTTTTGAGTAATATAATGCTAGTTTAGAAATGGCTGTTGTTTTACCTGCTCCGTAAAGACCAAGCATCATGAACCTGTTTTGTTTCTTAGAATCTATCTTTAGCTCTCTTTTTTCTCCTAAAATCTTTCTTAGTTCGTCATGAAGCAATTTTATAATGTGCTCTTTTTTTTCTATGCCTTTTAGTCTTTCATCTAAAGCAGATTTCTTTATTTTTTGAGTTATTTCTAGAACCAGTTGTATATGGACATCTGCTTCTATTAAGGAGCGCTGAAGTTCTTTTATTACTTGGTCAACTAAGTTTTTGTCAAGGAACATTGCATTTGCTATTTTATCCGTTGCTTTTTTTATTGCATTTGAAAGCTTGTCTAACATGTATTTGCCAGCTTTTTTGAGGTTAATAAAGTTGTGTTTTTAAGAATCCTTATAAAGTGCATTTATCTTCATAGAATATGAAGAGAAGTGTTGTGATTGCAGTGGCAGTTTTTATAGTTTTTTCATCATCTTTTTCAATCTTTTTACATGATGAGATATTTAATGAAATTACTGGAAGACAGATATTTTTAGATGATAATTTCGAGCAAAAACCAGGGGCATTTAGGCCTTCTAATTCTCCTTCTATAGCTTTAAGTCCGGGAAACAACTGCGAAATTCAGTCTATATCTTCAAGTCATAAAGTTGCTAGAATTGGAGATACGACTTCTATTTATGTAGAAGGGAAGGATGGAACAAATTGCGATGGCCTAGATGTACAGATTAAAATTTATGAGAAAGACTATTTATTTAACGATTATGTTGAGACTTTGTCTGGAAAGTTTTCGAGAAACAAAGCAATTATTGATTGGAATATAAATAGCGATTTTTCTTATCTTTTTGAAGATTATTTAGAGGGGGATGAAATTGAACTTTACTTTGAATTTTCATTGGAAGACAAGATACTTTCTTCTGATTTGCTTTCTGTGACTTATCTTTCAGAGGAAATATCTCTTCAACCTGTAACTCCTCTTGCAGATAATCAAGCATATATTAGAAACCCTACTTCTCAAGCTGTAACTAATCAAATAGTCTCAATACCTATAGGTTTTCAACCAGGGGAGTACAATCTTTCTACAATAACTAATTTTAGATTACAAGGTTTAACTAGTCAGGTTCAACCTACTACTTACTACTCAGATGGAAGTATTAGGACAGGAGTTGTTCATGCTTTAGTTAGCTTGCCTCCAAATACTGAAAATATTTACAATTTTGTTGACTCTACAACTGCGCAGACTTTTAATTATCATTCTTCTGTTCAGAATTTCTTTTCACAAGGTGAGATAACTGTAATTACTAGGGACTTGAACGGAAATTCTTATCCTGTTACAATTCCTCTTTCGTCTCTTGTCCCTGTTGTTGATGGACCGGTTATAAAAAAATACCATTATGAGAAAGCACACAGTAAACCTTCTGGATCTACAAATCCTTTAGATTATTTATTTACATCAGTTTTCGAGATAGAAATAGTAAGTAATCAACCTTGGATAAAAATACAACATTTAGTTGTGAACTCTAATAATTTAGAAGAGGATATTAGACCTGCTTGTGTCTCTAATCCTACTTCGATTGCATGTTATAATTCTTTGAATTATCCTCAAGGTCAGCTTGGAGCTATTAAGTATCAAAATATAGAGATGTATCTTGATACAAATAGTGCTTCTAATCCTTCCAACGTTTATGTTTCTCTTTTAGGTTCAGGAGCGGCTTTGCAACCTACTAGGGTTGCTCCAAAACCAAGTGCTCAATCTAACAGGATATGGATTATGCCAACAGACGGACAACAAATTTTATTTAATAACTATAATCCTAGTTACACAGGTAATTTTCAACATGTAAATGTTACTCATAATTATATTGCACCTGGCCAGGGATTTTTAACTGAAGTTACTTTATGGTTGGATGTTGCAAATAATCCTCCTAAAACATATGATCCTATTTATGAAAGCCCAATATTATCTGGAACTTCTCTATCTCGTTTTAATTTGATTCCTGATGGTCCTTTTCCTGATATACCCAACCCTGCTTTACTCGGTCAGGGAGTTCCCTACCGTTTCGATTTTGATGCTCTCTCGAACAGCGAAACTGATCTCTACAATAATGAAATTCAAGGACAAGGCCATAGGTTTGGAAATATGGGAACTGGTAAATTTGATATGGGTCAGACAGGCGAAAGTGCAACAAATGACGAAATAAGGAAACCTTTTGTTTATTATCTTATGTCTTGTAATGAAAGATGTGATAAAAGATTGTATCAAACAACTAGACTTTTCAAATATGGAGCCGCTTATACTGGGGACATAGTGGTCGGATTTAAACCTAGAGAGCATTTGTTAGCTCATTTATATGCATATAGGTCTCCGTTATTTGGGACATTTTCAGGGGGAGATTGTGCGACTAAAGATTTTCTTGGTTATTGTAATGTTCGTACTGGAACAATAGCTCCTAATTTTGTTGCAGGCCCTGGAGAAAATTCTAGGCTATGGACACATCAAGATGATTCTCACGGAGGATTAGGCGCAGGAATAGGTTATTATATTCTTACAGGAGATAGAATGAGCCATTACATTACAAAAATGGTATATTCTCCAAACATAGCCCATACTAATTATGGTGCTCTATATGGTTCATCCTTTCAAACTAGGGCGTTTGGAAGATTAGGACACTCAATAACTCACCTTTATCATACTGAAAATGATATTGAAGATAGAAATTATCTTGTCACTACGGCTAATAGGTTGTTTTCTTTAGTAGAATCAAGAAGAGATCAAAATGCTCCAGGAACTCATTGTCCTGGAGGGCTATGCAATCATCCAGTTACAGGAGATCAATATGCAGCAGGATTTTTAGGATCTGGTTATGGAGATATGACATGTTATAATATGATAGGACAACAATTAGTAGATCAATGCGAACTAAGGTCTGTTGTCTGGCAAATGGCTATAACTGCAGGAGGGTTAACTAATTTATATAGGACGATTCCTTTATCAAATCCTAATTCTGCTAGAATTACTATAGAAAAAATCGTAGAGACTATATTTACTTATGGCTATAAGGGCTATGACGAGATTCGCACAAATTCTCCTGGTTTAATTCCTGGAACCACCATCAAAGAAGGAGTTGGTTACTTTGCTAATTATATGGTTATTGGGCCTCCTGCACAGGGTTATTGTTCTCCACCATCCTGTGGAAATAATCAAATTCCTTATTCTAACTCAATTTCTACTTATTATGGAGATACTTTTGCGGATTATACTTATCCTGGACTCTGCTTGGCTTTAAAATATGCTGTAGATCCTTCAAATCCAAATAAGATCTTGTGGGAACAAAAGTTTGAAAAGGCAATAAATGCGGGTTTAGTTTATACTGTATCAAATAAGGATGGAATGCAGGAGACTTCTATAAGAGGTTTGAGTGTACAAGATACTCATTTTGCTAAGTATCTTTGTCCCATACATTATACTTTAGGAATTCCAAATGCTCGTGAAAGTGCAACAAGTTTTCAAATAGATAATGATGGAGATGGATTTTCAGAGGCAATTGGAGATTGTAATGAAACAAATGCAAATATATATCCAGCAGCTGGAGAAACTTGGAACAATGGTTGCAATGATAACATAGACAATAATTGTAATGGTCTTATTGATTGCGATGATCCTCAATGTTCTATAAGTATTTGGCCTCCGAATAATGAGGATTGTAGACCTGCCAGTGGAACTCCTAAAGCTCACTTAGGAGATGGAATTGTTCAAAATCCTAATGATGAAGGAAGACTTGAGCAATGCGATATTAGTTACATCGGGGGGTCTAGCTCCAACTCTTGTGTTGATGGAAGATGTGTTGGAAGTTATGTTTATGCAGAAGGAAATAATGGGTTTTGTGCTATTGGAATTCTTCCTCCTCCTAACCCTCCAGAAAATTTACAGGTTAGCGGATCTACATTTTCACAAGTTGATTTAACTTGGACTGACACGAGCAATAATGAAAATGGGTTTAGAATAGAGAGAAGTACATCCCAATTTAGTGGTTTTTCACAAATAGGAACTACAATTGCTAACGATAGTACTTTCTCAGATACTACAGCTACGCAAAGTACTACTTATTATTACAGAGTTAGATCTTATGTAGGAGCATCAAATTCTGCTTATTCCAATACTGTTTCTGTAACTACTCCTGCTGCTCCTTCTTGTTCTTCTCAAGGCGGAAGTATTTGTTCAATAGGGCAGTTTTGTTCTGGAACAAGTTTACAACATTCTGGATCTGGGACATGTTGTAGTGTTACTTGTACTACTGGAGTTCTAGGACTTGTGGGACATTGGATGTTTGATGATGCTGTTTCACCTACAGATAATGCATTAGACTCTTCAGGAAACAATTTACACGGAACATGTAATAGCGGAAATTGTCCAAGTAACTTGTCTAATGGAGGTCAATTAAATGGGGCATATGACTTTGACGGAATTGATGATAGGATTGTTGTTTCAGATAATAATTTACTTGATTTGACTACTCAAGGAACTGTGATGGCCTGGGTTAGACTTGACACTCTTGGAAGATGGCATGGAATAATTACTAAAGGAAATGCTCCGACACACGCTTATGGAATTGAAGTAGATAATAATAGATTTGTATGTCAACTTAATGGCAATGATTACTTCATTAATGGTGTTACTTTGTCTACTGGTAATTATTATCACATTGCTTG
>CAYMJZ010000021.1:0-9487 GCA_964391445.1 Candidatus Woesearchaeota archaeon | reverse complement strand
TCTATTTATTTTCGCTCCGATTATAATTACTATTTTCTTTAAGACGAATCTCCACATTGCTGTAAAAATACCAATCATTTCTATGTTGAGTGGTCTAGCAATAGGATTTATCTTTCTAGACTTAGATAAACATGTAAGAAACTGGTATTATTGGTATAAATCAAAGATAATTCAATTACCTAATAAATTAGGAGAATTTATTCCATTTGAAGAAGTGGAAGAAGATATTATATTGGCCAATAATAGAAAGTTAGCAGTTCTAAAGATAAATCCTATTAATTTTTCAATTAAACCAGAAGAATCAAAACAAGCAATTTCGATAGCATTTCAAAAGTTTCTCAATAGTCTTGATTTTCCAATACAAATTATTATGAGTACAGAACAACTTAATCTTAAAGAGTATTTTAGTGAATTTGAAAAAAGGTTGATTGGCTCTAAACATTTCAAGTTGCTTTTTGAAAGCTATAAAAATCATTTAGAGAGCCTTACTAAAGAAAGCGATGTAATGAATAGGGTTTTCTATCTCATTATTCCTGAAAAAACAGATATTAATATTCAAATACAAATTTGTCAGGCAAAATTAGTTAATATTGGGCTTAAAAGCGTAAGACTCAAAGATTCGGAATTGAAACAACTGCTCAAAAAATTCTTTATTGCTCGATATGAAACAGAGGAGGTGAAAGATGTTTCTGAAGAAAAGTCAGAAAACTGAAGAGCAAATTGCTAAAGAAAAAGAGAAACTTAAGTTTTTCCCAAACAAAGTAGAGAATACATCTTCTTTCATTAAGCTAATTAATGAAAAAGAGGTAAAGGTACAAGAAAAAAATGAAAAAACTGGCAAAATTAAAGAAGTAACAAAAAAGATAGATGAACCTATCTTTAACAGGACAATTTATGCTCACGGATATCCAAGAAGCGTAGAAACAGGATTTCTTGATAAAATTATTAGTACAATGGGCAATTTCGACCTTTCCATGCACATTGAGCCTTATGATATAGAAACAATGATGGTTTTTCTTAACAGGGAGCTACAAAAACAAAGAGCAGATTTGTTTTCAGCTAAAACTAAGAATATCCTTAATCCTAGCCTACAAATAAAATACAAGGATACTAAGGCAGTTTTAACCAATTTACAAAAAGGTAAGGATAAACTGTTTAATGTAAGTTTATACTTTAACTGTAGGGCTAAAAATAGGGAAGAATTAGATTTATTGACTAAAAAGCTACAAGCCGAACTTAATTCTCTATTAATTATACCCAGGCAGCCTACTTTTAGAATGGCTCAAGGTTTTCAGTCCTGTTCACCTTTAGCAATTAATAGGTTAGGTCAAATTAGAAGCGTTCCAACAGAAGCATTGTCAGCTTTCTTTCCTTTTACTTCTTCATTCTTACAAGCCGATAAAACTGGAATTTGGTTTGGGCAAAATAAGAATAATATTCCAATCATTAAAGATATCTTTAACTTGAGTAACCCTAATGGTCTATGTCTAGCAAGTTCAGGATCAGGTAAGAGCTATATGGCTAAACTTATGATTTCGAGATATTTGCTAAACGGAACAGATGTAATGGTAATTGATCCTCAAGGAGAATATAAAGATCTTGTAAAACGTTTCAAAGGACAATTAGTTGAATTAAGCCCAATTTCAAAGACAATAATTAATCCTCTGGATTTAATGGGGCATGATTACCCAGAAAAGCGTCTTGCTTTACTCGATTTAATGCCTTTAATGCTAGGAGATCTATCAGACCCACAAAAAGCTATCTTAGAAAAAGCTCTTACTGATACCTATGAAGAAAGAGGAATTTATGGAGATGATGTTTCTACATGGGAAAATGACTCTCCGATATTAGAAGATTTGCTTGGAGTCCTTAAAAAAATAGAAAAAGATGCTATGCTTTCAGAGAAGCAGACAATAAGAAGTTTAATGAGCCGTTTAGACTGGTATGTAAACGGAGTCTTTTCATTCTTAAACCAAGAGACAAAAATCAACTTCAAAAATCATTTTGTTTGCTTTGATATAGGAAATCTTCCAAAGCAAGTCAAACCAATTATGATGTTTCTTATTTTGGACCATATTTACATGAAAATGAAGAGAGGTTTAGAAAGAAAGCTCCTTGTTATTGATGAATCGTGGTCATTATTAAGACAGGCAAAGGACGCATCATACATTTTTGAGATAGTAAAAACATGTAGAAAATTCAATTTAGCCCTATTTCTAATAAATCAGGAAGTAGAGGGCATGTTAGAGTCTGAAGCAGGTAAATCTGTACTGGCTAATAGCTCCTATACTCTTTTGATGCGTCAAAAGCCAGCAGTTATAGGTAATATCAAAAGAACCTTCTTCCTAAGCGAAACAGAGTCAAATCATTTACTTACTGCAGGAGTAGGAGAAGGTATATTGGTAATGGATGATGATCATTCAGAAATAAAGATAATCGCTTCTCCAGAAGAACATAAGATAATCACTACAAAGCCTGATGAGTTAATTGAGTCACGTAAGAAAATAAGTAATAGAAAAAGAAGAGCTAAAATACAAAAAAGAATGGACGAACAAAAGAAAAAGCGTGCAGAACGTGCTGATGCTAAAATAAAAGTAACTAAACATGATAATTGTGTAAAACTTAAAGAATTAAATGAAAAAGAAGTATTCTATCTAAAGAAGCAAGGATACAAAGAATATCAAATGAATAGCCTAACTAGTTCTTCAAAAGAAACTTATCTAATAAAAAGTAGGAGGACAGAGAGTCCCAAGCATATCTTTATGGTAAAAGATATTACACTTTATCTAAAGAATTTCACAGATAAAATATCAACATATGAAACTGTAAAACCAGATATAGTTTTTGAGGTAAATAAAAAAGAATATGCAATTGAAGTTGAAACAGGCAAATCTTTTAATTTTAATAAAAAAGCACTTAGAGAAAAAGTAGAAAGATTGAATAAAGAATATGGTGAAAGATGGTTTTTTGTTGTAACTAATAGAAACTCTGCTAGTAAATATTCTAAATTCGGTAGAACCTATGATAGAAGGTATATTATTCCTCTAATAAAACGCATAGTCACTAAAAATAGCAAGTGACTCTAATGAGTCACCTAGAATTTCGCTAAAAATAGCTTTATTTCTAAATTATATCGACGTAAAATATAAAATTAAATTGTTCACAGTCACTAAAAGAACTCTCTCTTTCTCTCTCCCTCTCTCTTCTCTCTTTCTCCCTCTGGCTCCCAGACATATTTTTAATTTCAGATTATTGTGAAAGTCAATGGATCAGAAATCGAAACTATTCCACCATTAGAATCTAGTGTTACAAAAGAGGTATAAAGAGTTGTATTGCTTAAAGAAGAGTTATTGGGAATAGCCCAAGTAACCTTAGATTGATTTATTCTTAATCTTCCAATAGAGTTTGATAATCCAATGCTTTGTGGATTATTTAGGGAAGTTTGTAGCATTGGAGTGTTATCTAAAGGTAATATTCTACCATCAGGCAAGGTGATTCCTTGAGATATATTTGTAGACAACCCTAAAACATAATTTGATTTGAGATTGTAAATATCTTCTAAAATAAAGTTAACTCTTCTACCAACAATTGGTGTTCCTTGCATTGTTATTGCAGCAGGATTTAGAGATCGTTGATATTTTACTCTTACATTGTTAAATGATGGTCCTTCATGCCAAACCAAATGAATGTTTCCTTGTCTGTCAGAAGAACCCTTTAATGAATATGATTGGCTAGACCCCAAGTTAACAGGAAAGATGATAAAGTTACCTGCCTGATCGAGTTGGCTAAACATCTTTCCTTGTGTAATTAGGCTAATTCTTCCAATTGGATTGACTGCAAGAACAGCATTGCCTCCAGAACCTGTTATAAACTTCTTATTAATCAAGAATGTACCATTTGAGTTTATTTTAGATAAATAAATTCCAGAAGTGTTATTAAAGGTTGAATCCCATGAAAATAAAACATTATTCTGCCCATCAATTGCAATAGCAGGATTAGTCGATTGGTTCATCCCATTATCTAGATGGTAGCCATTTACTATTACATTACCATTTGAGTCGACTGAAGAATATTTTATATGGGCAATTCTGCTTGAAGAACCGCTTGGATAAAATTCTTCCATCCAAGTTATATAAGTTAAGTCATTTTCGTCAACAGAAACTTTAAGGTTTAATGGCTCAAACTGCGAAGTATTAGTAACTAAAGTTCTAGGAGTTAGAACATTACCTTGATTATCATACTTCGCATAATAGATCTCATTATCTCCGTTTCCAACCACTATAATATTTCCTTGACTGTCTGTAGCTATTTCGGTTCCAGGGGCATTTTGAAGAATAGAATCATTAAGGATAATATTTCCATTTGAGTCCATTCTAAGATATCTAATCCCATGCAAAGATGTACCAGTTACATCCCATATCCATGCCATATGAATATCATCAAATCTATCTATAGCCATAGATAAAGGAAATCCATAAACCCCTGAGAAATTAGTTAATTGCCTATTATGGATAATAGTATTACCAAACTTATCTAATTTTGTATAAAATATCTCTCCGATAAGATTAGATGTTTTTTGCATCCAAATAATATGGGCATTCCCTTGCGAGTCTGTTGCTACAACAGGATCTGCTGCGGTTAAATTATTGAAATTAGAAATTAGGGTTTCATTGCTCCAAGGAATTTGTGGCATAATAGCAGAAGCAGGTGATAAAGAAGGATAAGAGGTAGCAAAGGCTATTCCAATTAAAATAAGTCCTAAAAGTAACAAATTCTTATTTTTCTTCATAAAACTCCAAAAATTTACCATATTTAAAGATACTCATTTAAACAGTTATGTTCAAGACCTCCGTATCATTAATGGTATTTAGACCCCAAGATTTAGCAGTCACTAAATAATTTCCGCTATTTGTATAGTTATAATAAACATATACCCACATATCTTCCCCAGTATTAAGAGTTTCACTAGATTGAGATGTCTTATTTACAGGTCCAAGATTTATTTCCCAAGAAGCATTTATTGAAGAAGTAAATGTATTGTTTATGCTAAATCTAAATATGCGCTGAGTACTATTCTGATAAACTACGGAGAGATTTTTTAAATCAACTTGTGGGAAAGCTATTGTTAAGTTCATTGCAGGAGAATAATATGATGAATAGGTATTACTTCCTCCTATATCAATGGCTTTGCATCTTAAGGCTACTTCGCTCTGCTCGGAAATAACGCTGGTATTCCATACCAAATATGAATTAGTATGATTCCCAATATGTTTCCAACTATTATTATAGAATGCTTCTATAGAATAAGTAATCTCATCCTCTTCGTTATCTGCAGAGCCAAAGCAACTAACATTAACTGGTTTAGAGATAGTGCTGTTTAACAAACAAATCTCATAATCGCACCATATAGTATTTGGAGTTGTTGGAGGAGTATTAAAGATATTTACTAATGCACTCCAATTTGACTGTGCAAAAGATGAGCGAGAACCAGAATCTGTCGTTTTACAATTCCATACAAATCCAGTTCCGTTAACAAGATTATTTACTGCAAATATAGTGGTATTAGAGTTTCCAGTTACAGCTATAGTCTGATTTGAATGCCAGGTACCAGTCGCATTATGATATAAAGTCACGTTGGCAAGAGAGCCTGTATCCTCAGAATAACATGTGAAATTCACATCTTTTTTAGTTAAAGTTGTTCCATTTAAAGGTCCAACCAAATAAGTAGTAGGATTATCATTACAAGAATAAGTACAACCAGTAGTACCAGCATCATTCCATGATCCAGGCAAATCACAGGTATTGTAATCGCCAGTAAGACCTGCTCCATTAATTTCTATATCTAAATTTATATTTGATGGACAAAATATGTTACTTTGTATGTTATTGCCAGGAGCATTTCTGTTCCAATATCCTGCATAATTTGAATAAATTGTATTATTATGGATATTTGAATTTGATGTAGAACTATGCCCGTTAAATTCTATTCCATGATCTCCAGAATCATCACTACCATTAATAAAAGTACTTAATATTTGAGTATTTAATCCGTAATCTACCCAAATTCCAACCACTGCAGAATCATAAATCTTATTATTTGATATTATATTATTTGAAGGTCCCGGCCATCCAGTTATTCCCTCTAAGTTGATTCCGTAATCTTGACTAATACTGATTGTATTATTAATAATCTTATTAGTATCTGAATCGTCATCAAGGTATATTGAAGTCCCAACATTAATAAAACTAAGATTTTCAAGCCTAGCATTAGTTGTATGGTTAAGCCATATGCCCCAACCAAAATTCTTTATAGTACATCCTCTAATATAAATATCATCTACAGTGCTAGGGTTTTTAACAAAAATGCCAATACCACTATTTCTGGATATATTGGCTCCAGCACCACATTCCAACCATTCAGCGTCACCTGAGTCAATAATTAAGTTCTCAGCATAATTTCTGCTATCAGTTACATTAATGTGATCTCCTGGATTAGAATTATCTATTGCAGCCTGTATAGTAGTGTAACTGCAACCAGAGGCACAAACAGTAATGTAATTACTTCCACCCAGACAACTTACATCAGGCACACATTGGGATTCTGCAGCACATGCAGAGGGAGTACAGGTTCTTGTTTGTTGTCTTTCGTTAGCTCCGCATCCACCAGCGCTACAACTTCCAGAAGTCCAACCAGTACAAGAACAACTGCTCGTAGCATTTACAGCATTTACCCAAATAGGATTTGTAAATGCTCTATAAGCATTAGAACCACTACTGCCCACACATTCAGATCTAAAATAAGCATTATCTGTTATAGTATTAGGTATTGTTATAGACCCACTTCCAGAAACACTTGTATTAATGCCCCAAACTTCATTACCTACAGTTAATTGGCCTTTAAATATAGTTAAAGCGCAAGAATGATCTAAATCGTAGTGAACCGTTATATTTACCACATTATTATCTGTAGCATTAAATGTTTGCCCCATATGGTAATTGTTTCCTCCATATGACACTTCCATATACATCTCACCATTATTAGAAACAGTGAAGTAACCAGATTTTAAGGCTTGGTTCACATTAGTATCATTTAATGCACCCTCTAAATAAACTATATTGTAGTTTGTAGTATCTACATCTGAATGAGAGTCAGTACCGCCATAAGCGAAGACTTTATTTCCTAAAAGCAAAACGGATTTCCATATATTTTTAGAACTGGAATCGTCAGAATCAAAATTCTTATTAAATATTTCAATTCCATTATATCCACTAACGGTATGAATCGAATGAAAATCTAAGAAATTATATCCTGCTAAATGAGAAACTGGATGGTTTAATACAGATAACCCTTGTTGGCTACTAATCGAATTTATACCTCCTTGGGCAGTAGGGCTACTTGGACAATGCATAGCAGGAGAACTTTGAGTTATAACGGAACTTAATCCATAACCACCCATATGAGCCTCTCCAGTAGAAGGATTCTCACAAAAGAATAGGGCAGGAAAATCTTCATTGTCGCCTATTCCATCTGCTGTACTCAATTCTTCCCCTGCCAAACAAGTAAAACTACCACTCTTAGAGTTTTGACAATCATTTTTTACAATATTAAACTCAGTAGAATTAATGCAATAAGAATGGTCAGAAAACCCTAGCCAAGAAAGGCCCTGGCTATTTGTTTGATTAGCAAGTTCGCTAACAGTCCTACCACCACTTAAGTGTCCTTCAAGAGCCCTAGGTTGACAATCATCTCCAAAAGTAAATCCATTTCCGTCATAACCCCAACCAGTGCTATATCCTGTATGTTGATGAAGACTTCCTTTGTAAGGAGTAGCTGCCTGAACAGAATTTAATCCAAAGGAAAGAGACACAATGAGTAATATGAAAATAAATTTATTATTAAATGAAGTCATTTAGTCTTACCCCTATTATAACTTATTTTGCTAATCAATTTACCAATCAATATTCCTATAAAGAACCATAATATTATAATTATTAAAGGATAAATTATTTTTTCTACTAAAATAGCATTTTGAATACTGCTACTATCATTCAAAATTCCTAAAATGAAAAAAATAATGATTACTAAACTATTTGTGATTTCAATAGGAAAAAATATGGGCATTTCAAAAAAAGGCCTTAGAGAACTGTAATAAGACCCTCCTAAAGAAAAGAACCAATTTCCAAAACCTGAAAAACTCATAATTCCTAGGAGAAATAGAATTATTGCATAAATTGCTCCAACAATTCCAGAAATCCAAACTATTCTTTTACCTTTAATCATTTTGATATGCCTCACTACGAACTTTAGGAACTACTTCAATTTCATGGACAACTTCCTTCCTATATTGATTGCCTTGATAAGTATAATCTAAACCAATAGTAATTTGAACTTTATTACCTACTGCAAAGTTTTTCTTGAATAACTCTCCAGGAATTATTCGTACATCAGTATAATATTCTGTTGTAGGAACTCCAAATGGACTAAAATCTCCATTTTGAGCCTTAGACATATCTTTCTCATAATAGATTTTACCGTCAGGCGTTTTTACAGTTAATTTTCCAAGTTTCAAAGAGTCTTTTAGATAAGAGCTAAAGGTAATAAATATAGATCTATCTGTATCTATATTATTTACTATAAATTTAGGAATAGTATGTTGTAACAAAAGATCTACCTTTACATTAATAGGTATTTTTTGACTGGTTGTTTCTTGATTAACATTATCTTTAGCAGAACAACTCCAATAATAATCTCCATTAGAGGTATTTCCTAAAATAAAGTAAACGCTTGCATCTCTAGAATTAACTTGTTTAGTCTGCTCTAATTTCCAAGTTCCACTGACATCAGAATATAATGAAATCTCGCTAACTTGATAGTCATCCGTAGCATTGCATTCTAAAAATAGATAACCATCACTATCAATTCCATTTTCTAACCCTCTTGCAGTTGTAGAAACAAACCTTGGAGCAGTATCTCCTTCTTCAGTTACTTCAATATCGATAGAATTAGACTCAGTTTCTAATCCAAGCTCATTTGTAGCAATAAATCTTATTTCAGCATCACCATACCAATTTTTTTGAGTCTCAATAGTAGCTATCCCAGTCATTTCATCAATATTGACATTAATTTCATCTGGATAATCAATAGCCTCATACTTTAGCTCACCACCATTAGAATCTGAAAAATATTGATTTAAGTCTATAATTATTATACCATCTTCTTTTATTTCAAGATCGTCAATTTGAGAAACTATTGGGGGAGATTTTTCTACTACAAATTCTCGCATATCAACAACATTTTTTCTAAATAATATGTCCTCACAAACAATACCCCAATTATATTCTCCAGATGGAACATTTTCTAGAGTAAGATATGCTTCTGAGGCTACTTGAACAAAAGTATTAATTTGCTTATTATCGGGTCCAAAGTCTTGTCCTACATCGTGATAAAGATTACAACTTCTTATCATTTGATCATCTAATACTTTAA
>CAYMJZ010000020.1:5438-9812 GCA_964391445.1 Candidatus Woesearchaeota archaeon | reverse complement strand
TCTTAAACATAACATCTACTTTTTTATATTTACCAGAACCAGCGACGATAGAAACATACTCTTTCAAAAACTTCTCAAGCATGAAAAAGTTTCAACAAACCATCAATAAAAACCTTTCTATAGCCTGAATGAAAAAAATGTCACTCCTATGCAATTAAGATAAACCTATATAAATAAACTTTGAAATATATCAAAATATGTTTGGAAAAAAGAAAGATTCTGAATCTGAATTGCCTGAACTGCCTATGTCTAGTGCTCCATCGATGAGAGATTATCAGAGAACTATGCTTCCACCAATAGAATCTTCACAAGAAGAAGTCCATGGATTGCCCTCATTCCCCGATTCATTAATGAATAAGGGTTTCAGCCAAAGTATGATAAAAAGCGCTGTAGAAGACGAAGATAAAAATCTTCCAGAATTGCCTGAATGGAACCAAGAACCTATTCAGATGAAACCAATGAGGACAATGGAACTTGACGAATGGTCTCCTAAGTCTTCACCAATGTCTATGCAACCTATGTCTCAAAAACCTACAATGGCTGATGCACTTAGAATGACTGCACCAAACAGCCAAGTAAGTGAAAAAAGACCTCTTTTTGTGAAACTAGAGAAGTTTAAAGAAGCAAGAGACTCATTAGTAAAGATATCAGAAAAACTGGATCAAATGGATGAATTACTAAGGATGATTAAAGATATAAAAGCAAAAGAAGATGAAGAGATAACAAGCTGGGAAAAGGATATAGAGAGCATAAAAGCAAGAATACTCTTTATCAATAAAGAGATATTTGAAAATGCCTACTGAAGAACAATTTGTAGGGTTGGAAAAACCCCATGTTATTGCAGGAAAAAAACACCTATTATATGCAGAGATGGAAGTCCTTACGTCTCTTAAAAAATATAACAATTATAAAAAATTAAGAAAAGAAGAACTAGCATTAAAGAGTCTCCTCAAGAAAGTAATCTTTGACATGAAAAAAGAAATGGAAATAATCACTCAATACGTCCCTAATATAAAAGCAAAAGAAATTAATGTTGAAACAATAAAAACTGTGCCTGGAAAAAGAGACAGTCTTGAACAAGAGATACAGAATATAAGGAAGAAAATAGCCATGCTTGGCGGTTGAAAGATTTTAAAAATACTCTATTCTGTGAGATGTTATGATAACCAGAAATGATTTAATAAAAAAATATTTAGATTTTTTTCAATCAAAAAATCATAAAGAAGTTCCGAATTCTTCACTAATCCCTATTAACGACCCGACAGTCCTTTTTACAACAGCAGGAATGCATCCTTTAGTCCCTTATCTCTTAGGTCAAAAACACCCATTGGGAAAAAGACTCGTAAACGTACAAAAATGTATTAGAACAGATGATATAGATGAAGTAGGAGATACTACACACCATACATTTTTTGAAATGCTAGGAAACTGGTCATTAGGAGATTACTTTAAAGATGACGCAATAAAGTATAGTTTCGAATTTCTCACAAAGATAATAAAAATCCCTATAGAAAAGCTTGCAATAACTTGCTTCATAGGAGATAATGATGCACCAAAAGATGAAGAATCTTACAAAACCTGGACATCATTAGGAATTCCAAAAGAAAGAATAGCATTCTTACCAAAAAAGAATAATTGGTGGGGTCCAGCCGGAAATACAGGCCCATGTGGTCCAGACACAGAAATGTTTTTTTGGTCAAATAGTAAAAAGAAAGCTCCAAAAACATTCGATCCAGAAGATCAAACATGGGTGGAAATATGGAACGATGTTTTCATGCAGTATGAAAAAACAAGTGAAGGAAAATACACTCCCTTAAAACAAAAAAATGTAGATACGGGTATGGGTTTAGAAAGAACCCTTGCAGCATTAAATGGTTTTGAAGATAATTATGAAACAATTCTTTTCAAGCCAATTATCGAAGAAATAGAAAAAATATCTAACAAAAAATATCAAGATAATAAAAAAGAAATGAGGATAATATCTGATCATATAAAAGCTGCTTCATTTATAATTGCAGATGGTATATCTCCATCAAATACTGGTCAAGGTTATATATTAAGAAGACTAATAAGAAGAGCAATAAGATATGGAAAAATACTCGGAATAGAAACAAACTTTACAGGAGAGATAGCAAAAAAAATCTTCAATATTTACGAAGACTACAAAGAATTAGAAAAAAACAAAGACGATATTCTTATAAAATTAGAAGAAGAAGAAAATAAATTCAGAAAGACTGTAGAAAAAGGACTAAGACAATTTGAAAAAATATCTTCTGAAAATAAGATTATTTCAGGAAAAGATGCATTCCTATTATTTCAGTCATTTGGTTTTCCAATAGAGATGACTATAGAAATGGGAAAAGAAATAAATATTAAAATCGACAAAAAAGGATTTGATGAGGAATATAGAAAGCATCAAGAACTGTCAAGAACAACTTCATCTGGAGCATTTAAGTCAGGACTAGCAGATCATTCTGAAAAAACAACACGCCTTCATACAACAACACACCTTCTAAATGAAGCATTAAGTAGAGTGCTTGGAGAAAAAGTGGCACAAAGAGGAAGCAACATAACTCCTGAAAGAACAAGGTTTGATTTTACATTTGACAGAAAACTAACAGATGAAGAAGTAAAAAGAGTAGAAGACTTAGTGAACAACGTAGTGAAAAAAGGGCTCGATGTTAAATCTGAAGAAGTATCTTATAAAGAAGCAATGTCAAGCGGAGCAAAGGGCGAATTCGGACATAAATATCCTGAAAGAGTTTCGGTATATACAGTATTAGATAAAAGTGAAAAAAAAGGTTATTTCAGCAGAGAAATTTGCACAGGCCCACATGTAAAAAATACAAAAGAAATAGGAAAAATAAAAATAATAGAACAATCAAGTGTTTCTGCAGGAGTAAGAAGAATTAAAGCAATTGTAGAACCTTAAAAAAATGCATAATACAAGCTAACAAGTCCTAAAACTAAAGTGTAAGCTCCAAACCATCTCAAGTTTTTCTTTTTATTCAAAACATAGTTAAAAGAAATATTAATGAATAAAATTCCTACAAAAAAGCACAGAACTGTTGGGAATAATAAATCAAGAGGAATAGTCTTGTTACCAAAAGTGACTATATTAGCCCCAATTATTGCAGGTATAGCTAATAAATAAGAAAATTTCAAAGCTTCTTTTTCATTCAATCCCAAAAATAATCCTGAAGATATTGTCATCCCACTTCTAGAAACTCCGGGAATTAAAGCAATAACTTGAGCAAATCCTATAATTAAAGCTTTAAATATACTAAGCGGGGAGACCTTATGCAGTTTAGTATTTGAAAAACTTCCTATAAAAAGAGCAACACTTGTAACAATCCATCCAAAGCCTAAAACAAATAATGTAGAAGATAGTTCAAAATAACTTCTAAATATAAATCCGAAAAATGCAACAGGAATACTGCCTATTAAAATCAAAAAGCCAAGCCTAGCATTCAATGTATCTAATTTAAAGTGTAACAAGTCCCTAAGAATAGCAATAATATCTTTCCTGAAGTAAACAAAAACTGCCATCAAAGTTCCAAAATGCAATGCAACCTCTAAATCAAGACCACTTTCAATTCCAAAGATAATTTCAACTAAAGAGATATGTCCAGAACTAGAAACAGGAAACCATTCAAGTACTCCCTGAATTAAAGATAAAATAATAACTGAAAAATCCATAAAAAAGAAAAAATAAATAACTTAATAAAAATAACTATTCCTCATCAGAAGCAAAATCGGAAACTCCATGCAAAACATCTAAGACATTTCTTTCTTCAGGAGTTATCCCGTAGAAAGAGTCTACTGCTTCAAGTCTTTCAACCATCGCCACAACTCTTCTATCGCGAAGCCCATTTACACTAGCCATCTCATCACCTCCATACTAATTTATGGTTCAAAATTATTTATATAGAAACAACAAACAATAATATATCATTCAAAGAATATTTATCATTAAATAGCAAACAACTTTTCAGTGACAATCAAGTTATTTATAAACAGTTTCACCAAAAAAAGACAAAAAGATGTAACTAAGGAATTCTTAAATGGTTTACATCGTTAACTGAACTAATTCTCCATTTAGCAGTGCCATTATCATAATGTAAAATGGAAACACCACTATTCTGAAAGTAAAAATGCCTTGTCTCAACCAACGGCATTCCAGTTAATTTACTTATTATTAGTCTGTGAATGCCCCCTCCTATTGTGATTATTACATCTTTATTTTTATGAACAATTTCATCAATAAACAAATTTAAGTTGTCTAAATTTTCAAGATCAAGATTGTTAAATTTACCCAAAATAATATCTTTTCCAATCTCTACGAATCTTTCATCACTGAAAATGGGAATCTCT